>JAIBCI010000116.1 GCA_019694255.1 Saprospiraceae bacterium | reverse complement strand
TTGCGGAAAATTCGCCAACCCCGGCGCCATGCAAAAAGGTGTCTATCAGGTAGAAGTGTATAACAAAGGTTATCTGGTCGGAACAACCACATTGAAATTAAAATAAACGATTAAAAAATATGAAAGACCATACTTAGGCTCATAAGTATGGTCTTTTTGTTTGAGTCAAAAGATGAATACTAGAATACTAATACTGGGCTCCAATGGCCAGATCGGCACGGTGCTGGCGGAATCGCTTCGCACAAAATATGGCCGGGATCAGGTCATATGTTCCGACATCCGAGAACCAAAGTTACAGGCAGATGGCCCCTTCCGGCTCATTGATGTCCTTGACTCCAAGGCTATTGAACAAGTCATTCAGGAAGAAAATATCAACCAGGTCTATCATCTGGCGGCATTGCTAAGTGCGCGAGGCGAACAGAACCCCTCTCTGACATGGCAGATCAATATGCAGGGACTCCTCAATGTCCTCGACATCTGTTCCAGACTCAAGGTCAGCAGGCTATTTTTTCCAAGCTCTATCGCGGTTTATGGCCCAACCACACCCAAACAGCTTACACCTCAATTTACAAGTTTACAACCCTCGACGGTATATGGTATCAGTAAACTGGCTGGTGAAATGTGGTGCGAATATTATCACCATCGCTATGGGCTTGATGTTCGTTCACTGAGATATCCGGGCGTGATTGGTTGGCAAAGTTTGCCAGAAGGAGGCACAACGGATTACGCCGTTGAAATTTTTCACGGGGCACTTAAATCTGGTCATTATAAATGTTTTCTGAAAGCAGGTACAAGGCTACCGATGATCTACATGGATGATGCAATACGCGCTACCATAGAACTCATGGAGGCCCCTTCTGATAAAATAAGGATTAGAACCGGATACAATCTTGTTGGGATGAGTTTTACGCCGGCGGAAATCGCCGAAGAGATTAAAAAACTTGTCGACGGGTTTACAATCAGTTACGAGCCTGACTTCCGACAGCAAATTGCTGAAAGCTGGAGTGAGAGTATCGACGACAGCTCCGCCAGGGCTGATTGGGGCTGGTCACCACGCTATGATCTGAAGGAAATGTGCCGGGAAATGCTGGAAAAACTGTCCGGAAAGCTTGCTTAATTTGCATTCTTTAATAAAAATATAATTTGTTATAAGCTGTAATACAGATTAATAAATATTATATATTTATTAAATATTATGACTGACAAAAAAAATGCATTCATTCAAGTCACAATGGTTCGTAAATTTGCCTCAAATTTTGAAGGGTGACTACGAAGGCACGTTATTCAGATGAAGAATTGGAGGAGTTCAAGAAGATCATTCTTGAAAAACTGGAATTTGCTAAATCTGAACTGGAAGGCATAGAGCAGCAAATGATGGAACTGCGGGAGAACATGTCTGATGAACAAGGAGGTGACTGGTTTGATGACAGCTCCATTCATACAGAGATCGAGTTTCTGACAAAACTTGCTGAAAGGCAGCGACAATTTGTTCAGAATCTTGAACTGGCGCTTGTGAGGATCAAAAACAAGTCATACGGAATTTGCAGTGTGACCGGAGAGCTGATCGACAAACAACGCCTGATGCTGGTTCCCCATGCGACCAAAAGCGTCCAGGCCAAAGAGCGTGAGACCCCCACCCCGGTAATTGATCATACCAGACCATCGTCTCATTTTGAGCCGGAAGATGGTGAAGAACCCATGATCGAAGAATAGAAAGACTGTATTAAATAAGATATAGTTCAAAGATATACAGCTCAAAACAGGGCTGCCAAATATGAATTGGTTTAGAGTATTATGCAGCTTGTTGGCTGTTTTTCTAATTCTGGAATCTTGTCTGCCTCCGGTACAGGAGGACCTTAATAATATTTCTATCCACAAGGAAGATCCGGAATATCGCAGTATCAAGGATTTTCAGGATAGAAGGCAGAGCGATTCTCTGGCCCGGTATCTTACAGCGCCCAGAGCCGCAATAAGACTTTTAGCAGCACAGGCATTTGGGTCCTATCGCGACAGTCTGTCAGTTGCCAAACTTTCGAATCTGCTCAATGACCCCGTTGAGGCAGTCAGACAGGCAGCCGTTTATAGCCTTGGACAGATGGGATCTGCCAACGCAGAAGCTCCGCTAACAAAGGCTTTTGTTGCGGTCGACTCTTTTGGACCTTACCTTCGAACGAATGCAATGATCCTGGAAGCATTGGGCAAATGCGGGTCGGACAGCACCCTACAACTACTGTGCAAGTTGCAGAGTTACAAAAATTCACAACCTGTTCTTCTGGAAGGACTGATGGCAGGGTTTTATCGCTTTGGCCTAAGAGGTAAAATCTGTTCATCTTCCATTGCAATGATTGTAGAGATCGCATGTAACAAGAACTACAATGATATCACCAGACTCTACGCCATCCATTTTCTTCAGCGGTTCAAAATCCCTGAGATTAAAAACTATTATAAGGAACTGCGCAATGCGAGCTTTGAAGAGAAAAATGCATCGCTGAGAATGGGGCTCATTACTGCCCTTTCTGCAACAGCAACACCTGAAGCCTTGAGCAGTCTGGAAGAACTCTACACCCGTATTCTGGACAACAGGGTGCAGTGCAACCTGATCCGGGGTCTGCAGAATTTTCCAAACGGCATGGCTTCGCCACTTGCCATCAAAGCATTGCAAAACCCCTCCACCCAGATCAGTGCACTTGCGGCAGAATACTTAAAGATCCATGCAACAGAATCAGATGCCCAAGAATTAATGTCTGTCGCTTATTCTGACAATATACACTGGTCATCCAAATCCCAGATTTTCCAGGCGTTGATCAGAATTATTTCACCAGTCAAAAAAATACAGCGACAGGCCGTATTTGACCTTATTGTCCGATCCGTGAATCACGCCGCTTCCCCTTTCGAAAAGGCGGCTTACGTCCGGACGCTGGACAAATCACCTGCTTACCTTCCTTTCCTGCTCCAGCTCGGCATGAAGGAAAAAGAGCCCGTTGTGCTTACGGCCATCACTGAGACCATACACAAGATTTATCAGAGTCCTAATTTTACAACCATCTTTAAAGGCAGACTCAATCCGGTATACCAATTGACTACAGCCTATCTCAGCAAACAATGCAGTGCACCAGATCAGGGCTCTGTCGCTACCATTGCTGAATGGTTCGAAAAGGAACAAGGTCTGATCAGCCGGTATTTCAGACCGGATTCTACATTAGGACTGGCCCTTTCATCACTAAGCCTACCCAGGGATATTGAGACTTATAATGCCGTTGAAAAGACCCTGAGCAAACTCAATAAAAGAAAGTTTGTAGAGAAAAAACCAGATTACAATCACCCTATTCATTGGGAGTCTTTAACCAATCAGCGTGACACCATCCACGGTGAGATTATAACCAATAAAGGAAAACTGGAATTTGAACTGTATCCAGCCATCGCTCCTGGTACTGTCATCAATTTTATGGATCTATGTTCCAAAAAATTCTTTGATGGCAAGTTTATCCACCGCCTTGTTCCCAATTTTGTCATTCAGACTGGTTGCCCTCGAGGCGACGGTTACGGAAGTCTTGATTATTCTATTAGAACAGAGACTCACCCGGATTTTGAATATAAAACCGAAGGAATAATCGGAATGGCCAGCGCCGGACTGGACACGGAATGCAGCCAGTTTTTTATCACCTTTTCTCCAACGCCACATTTGGATGGCCGTTACACGGCATTCGGAAAGCTCACCAAAGGATTAGAAGTTATGGGCCTGTTTGAACAGGGGGACAAGATCAACGAAATTCACCTTTTTTGACGCCACCAACGTCATTTAAATTGATACTTATATCAAGGGCCCATCAGGCTGAACCGATACCATTGCGCTCAAATTAAAATCACCCAACCTGCCGGAGGAAGTAAAGAGCGTTAACCATATTTTCTTGTTGCCGACAACCATCTGCTGGTCAACCAATCCCCAAATATTTACTTTATCCCGCTGTAAATCACCCTATGACATGTATTTTCGCACCCGAATAAACCTCTCTGAATGAAAAATACTCCATTAACTGACCGGCATATCGCGCTAGGCGCCAAGATGGCTGAATTTGCTGGCTATAACATGCCCATCAGTTACAAAGGAATCAAGGAAGAGCATGATTGCGTCCGGCACAACGCGGGTATTTTTGATGTATCACATATGGGAGAATTTATCGTGAAGGGAAAGCAAGCGATGGATTTAATACAGTTTGTCACATCCAATGATGTCAGCAAACTCAGCATCGGAGATGCACAATACTCCTGTATGCCCAATTTGTCCGGAGGTATTGTCGATGACCTGCTTGTATATCGCCTTCCGGAAGACCAGTGCGCTGAAGGAGAACGGGCCTACATGCTCGTGGTCAATGCGTCAAACATTCAAAAGGACTGGGACTGGATCCAACAAAACAATCATTTTGATACACGCATCATCAATATATCAGAAGAAACCGGACTGGTAGCCATTCAGGGACCAAAAGTTGCGGCATTGCTCCAGAGCCTTACAACGGTAGATTTAAGGTCAATTGAATATTACAAATTCGTTAAAGGGACTTTTGCCGGAGTAGAAAATACCATTATTTCCGCAACGGGTTATACGGGTGCCGGTGGTTTTGAAATATATGCAGAAAACCAACATATTCCAGCCATCTGGGATGCAGTACTATCCGTTGGTGCAAAAGATGGATTGCAACCAATCGGCCTTGGCGCCAGAGACACACTCAGGCTTGAAATGGGATTCTGTCTTTATGGCAATGATATCGATGACACCACTTCCCCGCTTGAAGCCGGTCTGGGCTGGATCACCAAAATCGACAAGGGTGATTTTAATGGCAAAGAATGGCTCCTGCGACAAAAAAAACACGGCCTTCAAAGAAAACTTGTCGCTTTTGTCATGGAAGACCGCAGGGTGCCGAGGCATCATTATGAAATCGTTGATACCAATGGTCATAAAATTGGTTATGTAACCAGCGGGACGTTTTCACCCAGCCTCAATCAGTCTATTGGTCTTGCCTATGTGCCGCTCACTGAAGCAAAAGAAGGCAACATGATACGGGTACAGATGGGTTCAAAAGTAATGGAAGGCACCATCGTCAAACTACCATTTTACAAGTCGCATTAATACTACAAGCTTCTTTCAGTGATTATTCAACCCATTGAATACAACTATCCGGATCTTCGATTGATCAAGGACAAGACCTCATTCTTTGAATCGATGAAAGAAGAGTACACTCAATATCGTGACACTCCGTACTTTAAAGAAGGTCGCAAACCCGCAATCTTTGTTTATCGCATCCAGACTAAGACTCGTATCTATCACGGAATCCTGGCCGGAGTAGATATCAGCGAGTACACCAATGGAAATATTCTTAAACATGAAAACACACTGATCGAACAGGAGAAAAAAATTATTGAATTAACCCGTGAGCGAAATGCAATCATCAAGCCCGTCTTGCTTGCATACAAGTTCAACACTCGAATCAATGGCTACATGGCCAAAGCATTCCTGGGCAAAAGACCTAAATTGAGAATTAAATTTGAAAAAGAAAATCAAATTCACGAGTTATTTGCCGTAGAAGCCAAAAAAGAAATCAAGGCATTCCAGAAAGAGTTTAATAGCAAGGTAGGCAAAGCCTATATCGCCGATGGCCATCATCGTATGTCCGCAGTAAACACACTCATCTCTGATCATCCTGAACTGAAAGCGAAAGGGCTACGCTATATCACTTGCGCGCTCTTTAGTTTTGGTGAATTGGACATCTTCCCTTACAACCGACTGATCAAAATTCTGGACACACTGGACATTAATATAATTCTAACCCAACTGCAACGAATTGGTACCGTTAAAAAACTAAACAAACCAAGGCTTCCATCTAAAAAAGGAGAGATTATCATGCACAGTGAAGACGGCGATTATGCCATCAACTGGCACAAACAGCTGACAGAAGGCAACACTAACATGCCTGTTACTTTTGACATTGATATTTTTAATCAACACGTCGTGAAGGATATTTTTGGAATTACAGATATCAGATCAAATAACCGCATCAAATATTTTGAAGGCAATAAAGGAAACAAAACATTGCTGGCTGGCGTAAAACTTGACCCAATGTGTTTGGGATTTAGTTTTTATCCTGTCAAAAAAAATCATTTTATTAAAATTGCCAATAAAGGGCTCATTCTGCCGCCGAAAAGCACCTGGTTCGAACCACGAATTAGAAATGGCATTGTTGTGCAAAAGATCCTTAGTGAATGAGAAGATTGATCGCCTCGGATTATTTGTTTGACGGATGCCGGTTCATGACCAATCATGCCCTATTGTTGGAAGACACCGGTGAAATCATCGACATTGTTCCCCAGGGCGCTTTTGAACCAAGAGATGCATATTTTTATCCTGGATTAATTACGCCCGGATTTATCAATGCACACTGCCATCTTGAATTATCACATCTTAAGGGACTTTTCAACACTGGAACCGGCCTGATTCCGTTTCTTAACGATGTCGTGAGTCAAAGAGATTTTGCGCAAGAGAAGATTGACGAAGCCATTCAGACTGCGGATGCAGAAATGTGGACCAACGGCATCGTGGCAGTAGGCGATATTTCGAACAAGACGGACACCATTGGAATCAAGCGCCGTAGCAATATCTACTATTATACGTTTGTGGAGTGCTTTGATTTTTTACAGAACGGTTCAGATGCATTTCTAAAACCCTATCTCGAAGTTTATGATTCGTTTACCGGCTTACCGCGCGCAATGGTACCTCATGCCCCTTACTCTGTCTCACCCTCACTTTTCGAATCAATTAATAGCGTCAACAGCTCAGCACATATTATCAGTATCCATAATCAGGAAGTGAATGATGAAGATCAGCTTTTCATCAGCAAGCAGGGAGGTTTTGAAAACTTTTACCGTAAATTTGGCTTTAGCCTTGATCACTTTATTCCTAATGGAAAAACATCGGTTCACTACACCATGGAACATCTGAACCCGGATTTCCAATTGCTCCTGGTCCACAATACCTGTATGAGCGATACCGATATCCGTTCCGTCATGAAGTGGAACTTAAATACATTTTTTGTTACCTGCCCGAATGCCAATCTTTTTATTGAAAACAAACTTCCCGATTACCGACATTTCACAAGCTGCAATGCTAATCTGTGCATAGGAACAGACAGCCTGAGTTCAAACTGGAATCTATCTATCCTTGAAGAAATAAAAACCATTCTAAAATATCAATCCTATCTTGAGCTCGGGGAAGTCCTTCAATGGGCGACAAGCAATGGTGCAAAGGCCCTGAAGGTTGATCAGCAGTTTGGTTCGCTGAAGTCCGGAATGAAACCAGGACTTAACTGGATACAAGACATCGAAGTAGCCGGAAAGGAAGTTCGGTTAAAAGAAAATGCCCGCGTGCAAAAAATCATCTGATCATGGGACAATTCCAGGTAAGTTACAAAGACTATACTTTTCTTTTCGAAGAAAAGTTTGCTGCGTCCGCTGATATTCAAAGACTCAGCTTTAAGGATTACCATATCCTGAGCGGCAACCGTTCAATCAGTGCCGAAGTGGTTAACATCAATACTCAGAATAAGACTGTAACGCTAAGACTCAATGAAAGACTTCTTCATTTTACAATTAACGCACCGTTGGATCTTACCATTTCACAGTTAGGATTTTCAAATAAAAAGAAAGGGCATGATGAGGACATCAAGGCGCCAATGCCTGGAATCGTCACCAAGATATATGTTTCCCCCGGAGATCAAATCGTTAAGGGCGACAAACTGATGGCGCTTGAAGCTATGAAAATGGAAAATATTCTTAAAGCTTCAGCTGATGGGACAGTGGATGAGATTTTTATATCCCCTGGCAATAAAGTTGATAAAAATCAAATCCTGCTCAAGCTTAAATAATGTTGGACTGGCTCAATGAATTTGCAAGGCATACCAAGACGGATTGGCTTCATCAGATTGCCCTTGACAATCCTGATTTTGACTCCCAGAAGCAGAAGCACAAAGTCAGAGAAAATTTTGAGGGATTATCCTTTGCAACATTTGAAGATCTTCCGAACGATCCAACATCACTTACAGACGCTCGCCATCCATTGCTCTGGAAAGCAGGAAGCATTTTCGACAGCCGAGATCGCAAAGAATGCCATCGTAGAATTCTGCTGGCACTTAGCAACGGCGCTGACAAGATCAGTCTCTCTTCTGACTGGCTCGTGAATCAAGAAGACATCAATACATTACTGGATGGTGTGCATACGAATATGATCGAACTGATGTTCGAATGGCATGGCCAGTCCAATCAATCACTCTTTAAGGTAAAAAACAATATTCCGGAACATTGTTTTCTTGGTCTGATTGCAAATGATTTGGATGCTCATGAAAATGACATTGAATGGCTTAACCAGCACAATGTGAAAGTCATGATTAACCTGCCCTTATTTGATTTGATTGCAGTTAAAAACATCTTGAAACAGGTTGTAGCAAATTTTGATGACACAAAGATTCCGCTCAGATTTATTTTCAATTTTGATCATAAAATGCTGATCAATATTGCGGCTTACCGCGCTATAGTGAAGTTCCTGCAAACCAAATCTGAATTATTCGAAACAGAAATTCGCATAGCTCCTCAGGTCATCTCCCGCATTCCGGAAGAAAACCTGATTTCATTCAGCGCCATCGCGCTGGCAGCTGGAATTTGCAGACCCGATCTGATTACACTGCCTGCTTATGATCACCTCGATGAGCAGAATAAGGACTCCTGGGTTATCAACAGCGTCCATCTGCAGCATATTTTGCGACAGGAAGCCCAACTGCGCCTGGTAAACGATCCGGTCGCAGGATCGTATTATATTGAAAATTTAACGCATCAGTTCTTCACATTTCTCCAAGTATGAAAATTAATAAAATCCTGGTCGCCAATCGGGGAGAAATAGCATTACGCGTCATGCGCACAGCCAAAAAACTTGGAATTGGCACGGTGGCCGTTTACAGCGATATTGATCGCACCGCGCCACATGTACTTCTAGCCGATGAAGCCATTTGTGTCGGTGAAGCTCCTTCAAGAGAATCTTATCTCAGAATGGACAGAATTATTGAAGCAGCCTCCAAAACTGGTTGCAATGCTATTCACCCGGGATATGGTTTTCTGAGCGAGAATCCTGTTTTTGCAGACATGGTGCAGGGTGCAGGAATGATTTTTATCGGTCCCCCTTCGGCTGCAATGATTAGCATGGGATCCAAAATTGAAGCAAAAAAAACGGCTGCAAAGCTTGGCGTTCCTTTAGTCCCCGGCACACATCAGGCCATCACCTCAATCGAAGAAGCAAGGGCAATTGCAACCAAAACTTCCTACCCTCTCCTGATTAAAGCGAGTGCCGGAGGAGGTGGCAAAGGCATGCGAATGGTCCATGAAGAAGCCCATTTGGAAGAACAAATGAAAATTGCCTCAAGCGAAGCTTTATCAGCCTTTGGTGACGGATCTGTTTTTATCGAGAAGTTTATTGCCAATCCCAAACACATTGAAATTCAGATTTTCTGCGATCAGCACGGCAATGGCGTATACCTGTTTGAACGTGAATGCAGTGTGCAGCGTCGACATCAGAAATTGGTTGAAGAAGCGCCATCCAGTTGCCTGGATGAAATTACGCGGCGCAGAATGGGTGAAGATGCAATTAAGCTTGCACTGGCCGTCAACTATGTAGGAGCGGGTACCGTTGAATTTCTGGTTGACGATGAGCTGAATTACTATTTTCTGGAAATGAATACCCGACTCCAGGTTGAACACCCGGTAACCGAAATGATATCCGGCCTTGACCTGGTGGAACTACAGATTCGCGTTGCGGAAGGCGGTTTACTACCATTTAGCCAGCAGGAACTCACTATCAATGGCCATGCTGTGGAAATCAGGATTTGTGCAGAAGATTGCTATCAGGACTTCTTACCGTGTATCGGAAAGATTGAAGAGTATACCAAGCCTGCAGGGGTCGGTATTCGGCTGGATGACAGCTACCAGCAAGGAATGGAAATACCGGTTCAATACGATCCCATGATTGGCAAATTAATTGCCCACGGCATGAATCGCAAAGAAGCCATTGAACGATTGAAAAAGGCTATTCAGGATACCGTGATCTTGGGGGTTGAGACGACACTACCCTTTTGTTTTTATGTTCTTCATAACACCTCATTTTTGAACGGAAAATATGATACCAATTTTGTAGGTAAGTATTATGAAGATTTCTTGAAATGGGATCCGGATGCCGCAGATCTTGAAGGTGCTGCCGCCATGGCGCTGCGCGCTTATCTGGACAGGATTGCCGAAGTACAACCTGTAATCATCAACAACAATAACTGGTACAAGCAACGTACGTGATCAAAGACCGGTAGCACAAAACATGGATACAGAAAATCAATTCACGAGTCCTGAGGGGATCAAGATTGCCAAACAATACGACCGTCAGCACGTGCCCTCATGGACCCGGTATGCACAAGCTGGCCTGAGCCCGTTTCTTCGCGGACCTTACAGTAGTATGTATGTGACAAATCCTTGGACAATCAGGCAATATGCTGGTTTTTCAAACGCCATGGATAGTAATGCTTTCTACAGGAAAAACCTGGCGGCGGGACAGAAAGGCCTTAGTGTAGCTTTCGATCTGGCCACACACAGAGGTTATGATTCTGATCACCCAAGAGTAGCCGGAGATGTCGGCAAGGCGGGCGTAGCGATTGACACCGTGGAGGATATGAAAATCTTATTTGACGCTATTCCACTGGATAAGATTTCGGTTTCGATGACAATGAATGGCGCCGTGATACCCATTCTTGCATTTTTTATTGTCGCAGCAGAAGACCAGGGAGTCCCTCCTTCAAAATTAAGCGGGACAATTCAGAATGACATTCTGAAGGAATTTATGGTTCGCAACACCTACATCTATCCCCCTGCGCCATCCATGCGTATTGTATCAGACATATTTAGTTACTGTGCGCAGCATATGCCGAAATTTAACAGCATCAGTATTAGCGGATATCATATGCATGAAGCGGGAGCACCCGCTGATCTCGAACTAGCCTATACCCTCGCAGACGGCCTTGAATATATCCGCACAGGAATCAAGGCTGGTCTGGATATTGATGCTTTCGCTCCAAGGATCTCCTTTTTTTGGGGTATTGGAATGAATATTTTTATGGAGGTCGCCAAGTTACGGGCAGCCCGGGTATTGTGGGCAAGGATTGTTTCCGGATTTTCTCCGAAAAATCCAAAATCACTCTCGCTTCGCACACATTCACAGACCAGTGGCTGGAGTCTGACCGAACAGGATCCGTACAATAATGTTGCCCGGACCTGCACCGAAGCTTTCGCGGCAGTATTGGGGGGCACACAATCCCTTCACACCAATTCACTTGATGAAGCCATCGCGCTACCAACAGATTACTCTGCCAAGATTGCACGTGACACCCAACTTTATATTGCAGGCATGACCGGCGTATGCGACACGGTAGATCCGCTGGGAGGGTCGTATTATGTTGAATTCCTGACCGGGCAACTCATTGAAAAAGCTTGGAATCACATTCAAGAAGTGGAATCGTTAGGCGGGATGACCAAGGCAATCGAAGCAGGCATTCCCAAAATGAGAATTGAAGAAGCTGCAACCAGAAAGCAGGCCAATATCGACAGTGGTAAAGATCAGATCATCGGCGTCAATGTATATCGTACAGCTGGGTCTTATGATTTCGAAATTTTGAAAGTGGACAATGATGCTGTGCGCCATGAGCAGATTGAAAGTATTTCAAAAATTCGCGAGAAAAGAAATCAGTCTGCTGTGGAAGAAGCATTAAATCACATTACTACGATCGCCACTTCGGGTGGAAGCAATCTTCTGGAAGCAGCCATAGAAGCTGCCCGCCAACGCGCAACTTTAGGAGAAATCAGCATGGCCATGGAAAAAGTTTTTGGACGCTATGAGGCCAGGCAAAAAATTGTCAGCGGAATTTATTCTTCAACAGCCATGGACAAGGGAAAAATAAATGAAATCAGAAGTCGTTCAAATGAATTTGCACAAAGAAATGGGAGACGGCCCAGGATAATGATATGCAAACTGGGTCAGGACGGACATGATCGCGGTGCGCGAATTATCGCCACAGGCTTTGCCGATCTGGGTTTTGATGTAGATATTGCCCCGCTGTTCATGACACCGGAAGAAGCGGCACAACAGGCCTGTGATCACGATGTGCATGTACTTGGTATTTCATCACTTGCCGGTGGACACAACACCCTGGTCCCGGAAGTCATTGGTCATTTGAAGAAATTTGGCAGGGAAGACATTCTGGTGATTGCAGGCGGCGTAATTCCCAGGCAGGATCATGATTTTCTGTTAAGCCATGGCACCAAACTAATTTTTGGACCCGGCACACCGATTACCTACTGTGCAGAACAAGTGCTTGATGCGCTTTTCAATCGCTTTTAGCCGGAAAAACGCACAGAACTTAAATGATTGATAGCGCAGGAGATCATTCTCAATTTTTCAATTAATATTTTAAAAACATAAAAGCATGACCTCAATCTCAGGCGAGGCTTGAACATCAAAAGAAATACCTGGTTAAATTTTTATGATCTTTGGGCGATGACAAAGATTCGTCATTTCGAAAATTTACATATTCTTCTTTGGCTCTTGAAAGATTCCGCCTGGCTCATGGAATGGAAAACCATAGGCATACTAATGGTCTTGCCTACTGTTGGCGTCGCAATCAACATCGCTTATTGGGCCCGGATTCACCGCGACCCTGAATTCTGGCTTCACATGGCTGTAGTCGGATGGATATCAGCCAATTCATATTGGATGGTCTGCGAATTTATGAATCACGTTGAATTAAAATACTACGCTATTGCACCCTTTGTTTTTGGGTTTATCTGTGCGGGTAAGTATTATTTCGATGTAGTGCGTCAAAGGCTTAAAAACGAAACACAATCAAAAACTTAGAATTCAAAGCCTTAGACCACCCTCGTACTTGAAATCAGAAAAGGTAATCCGGCTTTGAAATGGTTCTTTCACTATTAATCTCGCCCGTATTGATCGTTGATGCCGGTTCAAACAGCATCAGCCATACTTCTGCTGCCGCCACCGGGCGATGTTCTATCCCCTTAGGTATGATTACCATTTCTCCTTCGCGAAGAACAATATTGTCCTGCTCTTTTAGTTCAATCGTTAGTTCACCGTTGATGACCAGAAAGAGTTCATCTTCGAGCGCGTGACTGTGCCAGATAAACTCACCCTGCAGTTTGGCTATACGTACTTGTTGACCATTGAGTTCGCCAATGATTTTAGGACTCCAGTGCTCTGAAAATTGAGAGAATTTTTCAGACAAAATAATTTTGTTGATCTTTTTCACAGCTCAGTCAATTTTTTTGGTGGACAATTTCGATTTTGCTTCATTCCACAAACGATCCATCTCCTCCAGATTCATTTCAGTCAATGGCCTGGGCGAATTTTTTTCGATGTATTCGAATCTCGATTTGAATTTTCTGTTGCACTGTTCCAGCGCAGCTTCAGGATCAACTTTTAGAAACCGTGCATAATTAACCATTGCAAACAGTAGGTCCCCGAATTCTTCATTTATTTTTTCCGACTTGCCTGAATCAATTGCTTCTTTCAGCTCTTCCATCTCCTCCATTACCTTAACCCAGACTTGATCTGTGTGCTCCCATTCAAATCCAACCTGCCCCGTTTTTTCCTGCAGTCGGAAAGCTTTGACCATCGCCGGTAATCCAGCCGGAACACCATTCAAAAGCCCACCTTTTTTCTCTTGTTTTTTGATTAACTCCCAGTTCTGCTTTACCTGTTCTTCATTTTCTGCCTTAACGTCCCCGTAAATGTGTGGATGGCGTCGGATTAGCTTTTCGCAAATCGCATCCAAGACTTCCGTAAGACTAAACCATTGTTTTTCTTTGGCTATCCTCGCATAGAATACAAGATGAAGCATCAGATCACCTAGTTCTTCTTTGACACCATTCGCGTCTTCACTGAGAATGGCATCAGCCAACTCATACATCTCTTCGATCGTCAGCAACCTAAGTGTCTGAAGGGTTTGTTTTTTGTCCCAGGGGCATTGCTCTCTCAGTTCATCCATAATTTGGACGAGGCGAAGAAAAGATGCAGATAAGTCTTGAGACATACGCTTTGATTAGGGCAACAGGTGGCCGAGCTTGTACTTCTTGGCATGAAGATAACGCTCATTGTAATGATCAACGGGTTTCTGCACCGGTATCATTTCGGTCACATGGATCCCGTGCTCCTCAAGGTATTGTTTTTTCAATGGATTGTTGCTCAGGAGGCGTATTTGGGACAAGCTCAATGTCTGCAAAATATGCACCGCCTGTCCGTAATTCCTTTCATCGACTTCATGCCCCAGATGCAGGTTTGCTTCAACGGTATCCATTCCCATATCCTGAAGTGTATATGCTTCTATTTTCTTTTCCAGTCCGATCCCACGCCCCTCTTGTCTGAGATAGATCAGCGCACCTCCTTCTGCTGCAATACGCTGAAGGCTGGAATGAAGCTGATAACCACAATCACAACGCCTTGACGCAAAGACATCCCCGGTAAGACATTCAGAATGAATTCTAACCAGTGCGTTATTGGCCAGCGATCCCTCTTCAGGCAAGAGTAACAAATTCGGATATCCAGGAAATTCTGCAGGGAAGGTATAGATTTTAAATGGACCGAAATCTGTAGGCAGTTGAGCCCCCGGCCTTTCAAGATAGAATTTATCGTTCATTCAAATAGAAAAACCCGAAAGTACCTTCCGGGTTCAAAATGAGTAGAGTTTTGGTTAATAAGAGCTGGCGGCAACCGAGGGTCTAACCCCTACGGTAATAACCTCGTCCCTGCCATAAGGAAATCAAGGTGCAGCCTGCTAAAATGGCGGTTACTACACTAAAAATTAGCATATTGGTTTTGTTGCTTGTTTGAAAATTGGTATCGCAAAGAAAAGCCATAACGAGACGAAATGCAAACTTTAAAAAAAGAATTATAAATATTCTTAAGCTACATATATCAGCGCATCATAAACAATTCCTTAGCATGATGCACCGATCAATATTGGTCACCTCGCCAAAAGTTATTCTCCCTGTTAAGATCCGGCATTTGTCGTTCCGGATCAATTTCGATGCTTATCATTTCGGACAATGGAATGTCCAATAATACGGTGTAATCCGGATTAACCCAATGCCATGGTTTTAGTGCGATCCAATCGGCTTCAGATTTGCCGCCGCGCATTAGTTCCAGGGGAATTGTATATCTTCTTTCTCCTTTCCTGGTCCGAATTAAAAAGTCAACCGGCATTGGAAAATCACCGATCCTTTTCAGGACCAATTGTACCTTGTCACTTTTCACAGTCTCAACACTATGGATGGCATAATCTATCGATGCCGTGCGATGCACCCAGTATTGTTGAAACCAATCCAGATTCATGCCGGATGCATTTTCCATCACCCTGAAAAAATCATCTGGTCCGGGGTGACGAAATCTCCATTTCCAATAATAATTCAGCATACCCTCCCGAAAAGATTTTTCACCCATGATGTATTTCAACTCAGTCAGGCAAAGTGCCCCTTTCTGGTAGCTACCAACGCCATAATCCTGATTGGTACGGTAATGATCAGCATGTGTACACAACGCTTCTTCCGTGACATTCTGCTTAAACTTGATATATGAATCAATGGTGGACTGCAAGGGATCTTTCACAGGGGCAATGCCGGGTATCAGACCCAATCCGGCAATGTAATTCTTTACTTCTTCCTCTGCAAAGGAGGTAAATCCTTCGTCCATCCAGGGATACAGTGATTCATTTGTCGCCAGCATCATCTGGTACCAGGTGTGCATCCATTCATGGAGGCACAATCCAACCAATCCATTCAGAGGCCTGTGCCCCTTGATCAACGTGGCCATGGGGTATTCCATTCCGCCATCACCGCCCTGAATAAATGAATAAGACTGATAGGGATAGGGACCGTATCTTTTTTCAATAAACTCCAACGCTTTGTGCATGATCTGTGGCAGTGCACTCCATGCGCTGTCATAGGCACTATTGGGGATATGGTAAAACAGAAGTCTTCGGTTATCAGGAAGAACATAGGATTGCTGCACATAATCCGGATCCGCAGCCCAGACAAAGTCATGCACATTGGGCGCAACGAACCTCCATGTCTTCCATTTTTTACTGTTTCTTGGTGGAGGCATGGTCTGCAGATATCCAGTGGCAGCCACCACGTACTTAGGATCTATGCGAATGGTTACATCAAAATCTCCCCAGGGTGCGTAGAATTCTCTTCCGATGTAAGGATCTGTATGCCATCCCTGCCGGTCATATTCACAGAGCTTGGGATACCATTGGGCCATGGAAAAATCTACACCTTCCTTGTTATGCCTACCAGAGCGCCGGATCTGTAGTGGAACCTGCGCCAAATATCTGATGCTGACCTGACAGCTGTCACCCGGAAGGATGCTATGCTGAAGCCGCAAACGCATGATCGTTCCTTCAATTTCAAACGGCAATTCGATACGGCCAACAGTAATTTTTTCTGGATGTATAAAACCTGTTTCGGATTCCTTGAGCGCACTGATTCTCGAACCAACGCGTGGATCTGGATCTGTAATTGTTCTTGACCTTATGTCCATATCACTCCCCGGTTGGAATGCATTCGGATAAAGGTGAAAGAAGAGATCCTGAAGGGTGTCAGGACTGTTGTTGTAAATCGTAAGATTCTGTCTTGAACGATACTGGTTGCGATCGGCGTAAAAGTCAACCGCCATCGTGTACCGCACGCGCATTTGCCAATCACATGTTTGCGCGTTGGTGCTTTGACAAAACATGAACCATGTGGCAATGATATTAATGAGTAGTTTCATTCTGAACTTCTTTTTCTTCGATTCTTGCAAACAGGGTTTTGATCCTACGCATCTTGTATTTTCTGGTGGCCATATGATAATAACAAACCATGACCAGAAAGGTGGTCATCACCATCACGAGGCCAACCGGTGATTCAATTACCCATAAAGCATCGGTCTGCAATGCTGATCCTTCATAACCAACCAGCACCGCGCCGTAAATATTGGTGGCAGTATGGATACCATAGCTCTGTTCTATTCCGTCATCCAATGCGGTAACCATGGACAAAAACAACCCGCTGATAAAGTAATAGGATACCATGAGTACATAACCGAACTTTTCATTCTCGGGATTGAGCAAATGAACGGACATAAACAACAGGGAACTGATCACCAGAACTGGAAAAATGCGCCTGAAAGGCAAATTGATCAGCCCTTGCGGCAAATAGGAACGAAACATCAATTCCTCCGCAAGTGTTTGAATTGGAAAGAGCGTCAGTGACATGAGCAAAAGCTTATAAAATCCTGAGGCGTTAAAGTGCCATACATACCGGCCATTGAAAAGTAAGGCATAAAGGAGGTCACCCACTGCAAGTAAAACAAGCCATACCGACAAGGAATAAAAATATCTCCCCGGACGGAAACGATCAAAGGCATTAAAGAGCGTGGCAGGGTTCCTTTTGTGGAGGCCTGAAGTGTTGATAACAATGGCGAGCACAACCACTGAAAAAGGAAGCAAATTGAGTAGTAGCAATTGATTATTGTCCTTTTCGTCCACCCTAAAGTGCTCCATCAGGAAAACCGCAAAAGATACAAAGCCACTAAAGCAAATGAATATTGTCAGAATATAGATAAAAAGATTGTTATAGCCTTTTTTTCCCTGCTGAATGAACATAGTATAATTTCATGGCAAATGTAATTTTTCATGAGCAGTTGTTTTCACTATTGCTACTTTTGTCAGTAAATCGAACATGCGCATGGAGAGGAAGGAATTGGTGATCACCCTGTTGATCGTTGTCGCGCTGGCTGCAAGCAGATTAATACCACATGCCCCTAATTTTACTTCTACCCTTGCGGGCCTGATTTTTGGCGGTGCGGTATTGCGCAAAGGAATTTTTGCCCTGTTCATACTGGCAGGTTACTATATAAGCGATCTGGTGATTAATAATATTCTATACGCCGGCGATCATACCGGATTTCAATGGACGAGTCAATCCTTTTACTGGATCTATATGGCAATGATTCTGGTATTTCTGATCAGCAGGATGTTTACGACGCAAATACAGAATCCTTTTGGCATTCTGGCCATCAGTCTCAGCTCCTCGGTATTGTTTTTTCTGATGTCCAATTTTGGTGTCTGGATGGAGAAAATAATTTATGTAAACAACATTCAGGGGCTTTCGGCTTGTTATGTAGCGGCATTGCCGTTTTTCAGTAATGAAGTAGCCGCAACCTTATTTTTCACCTGTATATTCTTTGGTGTGTATTGGTTATATGGATCCCTTAAAAATCAGGACTACAGAACAAGCACAGCCGCCTGAACTCCGCGAAAAAGAAGATTTTTACCTGGAGGACGGCGTGGTTGTATTTACAGAACAATATCTGCTGCGAAAGGGAAGTTGCTGTTTATGTGGCTGTCGGCATTGTCCATATCGCAAACAAAAGAAAAATCCTGATCAAAAATCCACTTCATCCTTATAATTGACCGGAACACATCCTGACACAAACCTTTGTCATGTATTTAATTTTTGACATTATTCTACCGCGCTGAATCATTATCCGGGATCCAAGGAATATCTTCGACCCCTTCAGATTGAGCGATATATCGACTCAAGACAAAAAAATAGTCAGATAACCTGTTTAAATATTGAATCATTAAGGGATTTACCTGATTATGGTGAGAAAGACTGACTACTTTTCTTTCACTTCGCCGGCTGATGGTCCTGCAGAGGTGCGTTCTTGCGATAGCCTCTGATCCTCCCGGAAGCAAAAAGTGGCGCAATGGCTGAAGCTCTTCCTCCATGGCATCGATGTGATTTTCGAGTGATGTGATCATTGCTTCTGTAAGCAATGGCATTTTTAATAAAGGTTTGCCGGGATCCGCAGCCAAATGGGAACCCATCACAAACAACTCCGCCTGTATCCTCAGTAGATCTGCAAGAACTTTCTGATCAGTCACGGTACAGCGAAGCAGCCCGATCGCAGCGTTGAGTTCATCAACTGTACCATATGCCTCTACGCGCAGGTCATCTTTGGACACTCTCCTTCCGCCAAACAATGAAGTTTGTCCCAGATCCCCGGTTTTCGTATAAATTTTCATTATTTTCAATTGAAGTTATAATTCAGTACTATGCTTGAGAAATAATATTTGATTGACCCAATAGACCTGGTCAAAGCAGTTCTTATTTCAGATCGGTAGATTGAATATCCGGATTCATTTCATCTGACTCAATCAGGCCATCACGGAGCCGGACGATACGGCTGGCAAATCTGGCGATATCCGGTTCATGGGTAACCAACATAATGGTGTTTCCTTCCGAATGTATCATATTCAGGATATTCATGATCTCGACGGAGGTCTTGGTATCGAGATTACCGGTAGGTTCATCCGCAAGGATGAGAGCCGGTTTATTGACCAGCGCCCTGGCGATTGCTACACGTTGTCGCTGCCCTCCGGAAAGTTCATTTGGCTTGTGCGCCATACGGTCCTGCAAACCCACGCTGACGAGCACCTCCTCTGCCCTTTTCAATCTTTCGTCTTTACCAAGTCCGGCATAAACCAGTGGAAGAGCGACATTCTCCAGCGTACTCAACCGGGGCAAAAGATTAAACGTCTGAAAGACAAAACCAATATCCCGGTTTCGGACTTCGGCAAGCTCTGAATCATGGAGCTCGCTCACCTCCTGTCCGTTGAGCCAGTATTGGCCGGCACTTGGGGTATCCAGACAACCAATGATATTCATCAGTGTGGACTTACCGCTGCCGGATGGTCCCATGAGGGCGACATATTCATTTTTACGTACATCCAGTGTGATCTCCTTGAGTGCCTGAATGATTTCATCACCCATGAGGTATTTACGGGAGATCTTTTCCAGTTTGATGATGTTTTCCATCCAACAATAAATCAGTGCAAAGAAACTAAATTTAGTGCGCTATACTGAATATTTCGATATTTGACCCATTGAACAACCAACCCTTGACGCAACAGTCAGACAAATCAGGCACTTACCCACTCAGGCATATCGGTATTGCTGGAAATATCGGCTCTGGCAAGACAAGCCTGACCGGCGCACTGGGCAGACATTATGGCTGGGATATTCATTATGAAGACACTTCGACCAATCCTTATCTCAACGATTTTTATTTTGACATGCAGCGTTGGTCCTTCAACCTGCAGGTATACTTTTTGAATTCCCGGTTTCAACAGATCGTCAAAATTCAATCCGGTGACCGTCCAACGATACAGGACCGGACTATTTATGAAGATGCCAATATATTCGCACCGAATCTTCACGAAATGGGGCTGATGTCCACCCGTGATTTTCAAAACTACTTCACACTTTTTGAAATTATGATGAGCACGATCCGCCAACCGGATTTGCTGATTTATCTCAAAGCTTCCATCCCCACCCTCGTGTCTCATATTCAGACGCGTGGCCGGGATTATGAAGGCAACATGAGTCTTGATTATCTCAAAAAGCTGAATCAGCGTTACGATCAGTGGATCGAATCCTATCAGTACAGCCCTATCCTCATCGTCAATGCTGATGAACTGGATTTTATCAATAAGCCGGAGGACCTTGGCCGCATTATTGAAATGGTGGACGGACACCTGGGTGGTTTATTTGCTTCAAGACCCTAGATGAAAATCGTACTTGTCAGCGCTACTGTCGGGGAGATTCAGCCTGTCCTGACGCACCTGGATCAATATGCCCGGACAATCAGCTTGTCCGAATATGAATACCGGCAGCACTGCATCATTCCATTTGTCACCGGCGTGGGCAGCCCGGCTACTGCATTTGCAATGGGACGTTTCAGAAATTTTGGTTTGGACGACCTCATTCTTCATGTTGGAATCAGTGGAAGCTATACCCCGCAGATCGCATTGGGAAGCGTCGTTGAGGTTACTGAAGAACGATGGGCGGATTTGGGCGCCGAAAATGCCGACGGCAGTCTGATTGACTTGTTTGAACTTGGACTAGCAGACCCATCCCAAAAGCCATACAAGAGTGGTGTATTGGTTAACAAGAAAAGCAGTCTAAAGACAGGGCTAGTGCAAGTCTCCGGGCAGACGGTCAATATGGCCAGTGGTACTTCTGAGACGATCCGGAGAGTCCATCGACACCGCGGCATTGCGGTCGAATCGATGGAAGGGGCGGCAGTTTTTTATGCTGCGGCGATGTGGGATATTCCGCTGATTTCAGTAAGAGCCATCTCAAATCTGGTGGCGATCAGGGATAAGACAAAATGGAATATTCCACTGGCAATTCGCAATCTTAACGAATTTATTATCAACTTTTTGGATAGGAACTAACAGAATTATCAATGACAGGAAATGCCACCCTATCGCATTGCTTTTCTCTTTCAAATGGCCTCTTCCAAAATTCGCCGGATCGTTAACTCTGAAAACCCCATTTTATAAAAAATGGCTAACTTGTAGCCTTCATTTGTAAAAAATACTGCCATATGAATAAATTTTTTCTCCCACTTCTTTTATTAACCTGCGGTTTTGCGTATACGCAAGACGTGACGATTACCGGAAAATCACTTCCGCCTGATCCGATCCTGTCAACCAAATTTGACCGCTACGAGCTCTTCGAGATCGATGTTGAAAAAGCGCGATTGGATGTACGCAGCGCCCCGAGGTCTGCGGTTGAGATAGACCTTGTACTTGGTGGAATAGTCCATAAGCTTCAGCTTAATAAGTACAATGTGCTCAAGCCGGGCTGTAAGGTGCGTGTCGCCACGGCGAACGGCTATGTGGATGAAGATCCTGATCCAAGAATCGAGACTTATCGCGGATACAATGCCAATTTTGGAGGTGGCGAGGTAGCCCTGACCTTTGGATATAATTATCTCAGCCTGATGTTCAAAGAAGGTGAAGAGACCTATTACCTTGAACAAGCCATGCATGAATTCAATCAACTCGGACCCAATACCTGCGTGTTGTACGGAAGTCATGGTTACAAACCGTATGGGAAAGTTCGCTGCAATGCTGAAATGGCCCATGACCTTGGCCAGGATAAGCAGGAAGCCGTTCCCGATCCCAACACCTATCGTAATCAGCGTTGTTGGGAGGTAGACATTGCTATGGCCTGTGACTTTGCTTTTGCCAATAGTTATGGAGGAAAAGCCAATGCCGAAGCCAGATTGACCGCAATTGTCAATTTGATGCAGACGGACTGGGTATATCCTAAACAAATTGCCGATTATATCTGGGGCATTACAACCATTTTCGTCCCGGAAGCAGCAAATAGAGATCCATTCGCCAGCGCGAATTCAATTGATCAGCTTCAAGGTCTGCTGGCCGCTAACGCACCGAACATTTTTTTCGGTGGATTTGATATATCGACCGTGTGGACCAACAAATTCACAAGGACACCCGTGTATAATGCACCTCAGGCAGGCGCCTGCACGCTGAATCCATATACGGCCTGTACAGAATTCGTCAAAGACAATGCCATTGTCAGAAGCCTGCAATCCCATGCCATGGGACATGCCTTCAATGCTGCGCACGATGGCGCCGGTTCACCCTTTATCATGGCACCCGAGATCGTCGGTAATGCACAGTGGTCCAACCCTTCACAGTTCACCATTTACGAGAGGGCCTACAACATTCGTGGTTGTCTGATCGATTGCAGCGGTGGCAATATTCCAGTGGCTGAATTTTCCGGAGACCCGGTTGAAGGATGCATTCCGGTGGTGGTTCAGTTTACGAATATGTCCAGCAATGCAACAAGTTATAAATGGTCTTTTCCGGGAGGAACTCCTGCCTCTTCAACATTGAAGGATCCGATTGTAATCTATAATTCACCAGGATCCTACAGCGTTGAACTGCAGGCCATCAATGCCAAATGTTCTACCAAAGTCGAAAAGCTGACGTACATCACTATTAAAGACAAACCGAGAGGTGTACGCTTTATTTATGGTGCAGCCAATGGCACCAACGAAGTTGAATTATTTGCTTTCGCGGATCGTGCGGATCTCTATAAATGGAAATTCCACGATGGCACTACCGATGAAGGAGATTATGTGATTCATACCTATCCAAAGGAAGGAAGTTTTGAAGTTGAACTTTGCGCTTCCAATGATTGCGGCGAAACCTGTGTAAAACAAAAAATAGATAACTATTACATCCCGACGGCTGATTTTACATCAGACACCACACGCGGATGTGCACCCGTGACGATCAAGTTTTTTGATCAGTCTACCGCCAATGTCATTGCATGGACATGGAGTTTTCCGGGAGGCAATCCGACCGGTTCATTTATCAAAAATCCTACGGTTAAATATACCCGTCCTGGTACTTACCAGGTCAAATTGGTCGTCAACTCCAAAAAGAACAATGCACAGATCGTCAAAGATGCCTATATCATCGTCGACAGTCTTCCATTGGCTCAGTTTGATCCGCAAGTCGCAGGACCAGCGGTGGTCATGAACAATTCATCACTCTATGCTAAAGATCACTTTTGGGATTTTGGTGACGGCACAATCAGCCGCGATTCCAGTCCGGTCCATGTATTCCGCGATGGCCGCTACACCATAACCTATACTGCAACGAATGATTGTGGTACAACCGTGACCAAACGTACGGTGACGGTCGGAAACAAACCGACGGCAGGCTTTTCTGTGCAGAATGCCAATGGTTGTGTCCCTTACACGGTCAAGTTTATCAACACCTCAACCAGTTCCGCACAGACCTTCGAATGGTCGTTTCCGGGAGGCGTTCCTTCAACCAGTACAGACAAGGAACCTACCGTGACCTACAATACTATCGGACAATTTGATGTCAAACTGGTTGCACGAAGCGGACCTGAATCAGATTCACTCACCCAGACCAAGTTTATCACGGTTGGCGAAGGGCCAACGGCTGGATTCCAACACAGTGTAACGGGATTTGTCGCATTTTTTACGGATCAAAGTAAGAAGGCAACCAATTATTACTGGGATTTTGGTGACGGCAAATCGAGCACTCAGGCTTCACCCAACCACAACTACGGCGTGGAAGGTGAATTTCATGTGCGCCTCATCACGGAAAATGAGTGCGGAGTCGATACTGCTGAAAAGGATATCGCCATCTACCTGATCCCAAAAGTCAATTTTACTTCAGATGTTATCAAAGGCTGTGCGCCACTTAAAGTCAAATTCCAGGATCTTTCATCGATAGACGTTGTGGATTGGAGCTGGCAATTTGAATCTGGAACGCCGCCAGTGTCAACCTTAAAGAATCCTGAAGTGTCTTTTGATAAAGCCGGTAAGTATACCGTCAAATTAACGGTCAGAAACAGCAACGGCACAAACTCCGCCACGAAACTTAAATACGTGGAAGTTAAATCCCCGATCCTCTGCCCAAGAAAACCACCCAAAAAGCCAGAAGGTGGCCTGGGTGATAATGAATTCAACGGTGGACTCAGCAGCAGAATTTCTGAATCCGTTCAGGTAGATATTTACCCCAACCCAGCCACCGATGAAATCTTCATCGAAGGTGCCGGTGGAACGAAGATCCAGCTCTTCAGCCTACACGGCAAGATGCTTCTGAGCCGTTCCATCAAACAGGACAAAGAAAAACTGCCAGTCAGCGGTCTTGAGCCTGGTTGTTACCTGCTCAGAATTGATCATAGAGATTATTCCGAGACCATCAGGGTCTCCGTGATTCGTTAAGAAAGAAATTCAATTTTTTTTAGTCTTAAAAGCCACCCCTGGGTGGCTTTTTTGTTGTAGTGTTTAAAGGTTGTTACTACAACAGCTAACCCGGGAGAAAAAAGCTGCGTATATTAGCACTTCAGATACTAATACATATTACAACTTTATATTATATGAAAATCATTTACGCACTCCTCATGTTTACTGTTCTTGGAAGTTTACAAGCGCAGGACATAATTATTCAGGGCAATGCAATGCCTGCAAATCCTAACTACAGTTCCAAATTCACGGCCTTTGAGACCTATGACATTGACGTCGAGGAGACTCGCGCCAAGTTTCTGAATGCCACCCGGACCGGGGTAGAAGTCGATCTGATCCTCAGCGGAAAAGTGCACCGACTCCAATTATACAAGTATAATATTTACACCAAAAGCTGTGTTGTACGCCACTCAACGGCCCAGGGAATGGTGGACAAGGCGCCCATCGCTACATTAGAAACCTACCGGGGCTATGATGCCAATTTCGGTGGGCAGGAAGCCGCGATTACCATTGCCAAAAACTATATGAGTCTGATGTTCCGAGAAGGTGATGATACCTATTATCTGGAACAGATACCCGTGGAGTACAATGACAACAATCCTGATCATTTCATATTGTACAATGCCAAGGATGTCAAATACAATAAAAACGTTGTATGCGGTGCCGATGAGGTCAGCAAATTCAAGACAGACCACAGTCAGGCGCACGAGGCCAACAAGGAGCGAAACCGTTTTTGCTATGAAGTCGATATCGCTTTGTGCTGTGATTTCACTTATTATAAATTTTACCGTAGAGATCCTGCCCTTGCCGAAGCACGCATGACTACGGTATTGAATCTGGTCCAAACCGACTGGTATGGTGGCCGTCTTCTGGCTGACTATATCTACAGCATCTCCGCAGTCTTTGTCTCGGAAGACTCCGCCAGAGATCCATGGTTGGGTATCAACGATATCTTCGACCAGTTGACCAAATTCAGTCAGGTTGGCTTTAATATTTTCCAGGGTTCTTTTGATGTAGCAACCAATTGGACTGTTAAGTATACATCCGGTGCGGTGGGCGTCGCATACCTTCCGGGTACCTGCGTTCTGACTCCATTTAACATCTGCAGTGAGTTTACCCAGGACAATGGCATCTGCAGACAGTTGCAATCGCACGAATTGGGACATAACTGGAACTGTGTGCATGATGCAGGAGGCTCACCTTACATCATGGCACCGGTTGTCAATGGTTCCTTCCAGTGGTCCGGAGCTTCGCAGTGGGCCATTTCAGACTGGACCTTCAGAATCAAAGCCTGCCTTGGAGATTGCAGCGGTGGAGACATTCCCGTGGCTGAATTTGAAGCCGATCCGGACAATGGCTGTATTCCGCTGACTGTGCAGTTCAATAATATGTCCGTCAATGCGACCAACTATAAGTGGAAATTCCCTGGTGGCACACCGGCCACATCAACCTTAAAAAATCCCGTAGTCACCTACAATACACTGGGCGCATTCAATGTTGAACTCGAAGTCCTCAATCCCAAATGCACCACTTCCGTTGAAAAACTCAACTACATCGTGACCAACGACAAACCTTCCAATGTGCAGATTGCCTGGGGCAATGTCAACGGTTATGATGCGGAGTTTTTTGGCTCTGGCGAAAGGTGCGAAGAGAGTATCTGGAAGTTCCATGACGGCACGACAGAAGAGGGATCCTACGCGACCAAGACCTATGCAAAAGAAGGGATCTACGATGTTCAGTATTGCTGTAAAAATGCATGTGGCGAGACCTGTGTCAAGACCAAGGTTGGAATCTACGTTTATCCTGTGGCGGACTTCACTTCGGATACAACCGCCGGATGTGCCCCCACCACCATCAAATTCTTTGATCAGTCTTCCTCGAATGTCATCGCCTGGACCTGGAGTTTTCCGGGAGGTACGCCGACCGGAGCGGCGACCAAGAATCCTGTCGTCAAATACACAAGACCTGGAATTTACAAAGTGAAGCTCGCGGTCAACAGCAGCAAATACAGTACTTCCATAACCAAAGAGCAATACATCAAGATTGACAGCCTTCCGTTGCCGCTTTTTGAACCCAACATCAACGGGGCTTCCGTCACATTTGACAACCTGTCGCTTTATGAAAAATCCCACTACTGGGATTTTGGTGATGGCAGCACCAGCACGGACTCTACCCCAACCCATATTTTCAAGGATGGCCGCTATGAAGTAAAATACGTCGCAACCAATGCCTGCGGATCATCAACGCTCAAAAAGACCATCACCATTGGTACCAAGCCCATCGCGGGATTTTCTGTAGCCAGCCAAAAAGGCTGTGTGCCGTACACGGTCCAATTCCAAAACACCTCGACTTCGACCGCCAAATTCTTCCAGTGGTCCTTCCCGGGTGGTAATCCGTCATCCAGCACAGATAAGGAACCCATTGTGACCTACAATGCCGTTGGCAAATACGATGTCAAGCTCGTCGCCAGTAGCGGACCTGAATCAGACTCTATTACCCAGGCCCAATTTATTACTGTGCAGGAAGGTCCTGTCAGTGATTTCCAGAACAGTGTCACTGGTTTTGTTTCTTACTTCACGGATCTCAGCAAGAATGTGAATACGTATTACTGGGATTTTGGCGATGGCAAAACCAGCACCGAAAAATCACCCAATCACAATTACGGTGTTGAAGGTGAATTCACCGTGCGGCTCATTACAGAAAACGAATGCGGCATTGACACACTTGAAAAGCTGATTGCCGTGTATCTCATCCCGAAGGTTAATTTTATCGCCGACACCATCCGGGGCTGCGCACCATTCAAGGTACAGTTTCGCGACAAATCCTCTGTGGACGTCGTTGAGTGGAACTGGCAGTTTGAATCCGGACTTCCCGTCACCTCAATGCAGAAGAATCCGGTGGTTTCGTTTGAGAAAGCCGGAAAGTATACCGTCAAATTGACCGTTCGCAATGGTAACGGCACCAACTCTGCTACCAAGCTGAAGTATGTCGAAGTCATCTCTCCGGTCAAGTGCCCCAAAAAACCGGGTAAAAAGACCGGTGCAGAAGCCAACAATCCTGGATTCGGCGTCGAGGACCAGATCTTCAGTCGCTCACGCACAGAATACGAGGTCAGTATCTATCCTAACCCTGCGAATGACGAACTGATTATTCAGGCCAAGGCCGGAACGAAATATCAGCTCATGGCACTAACCGGACAACCCATGATCAGCGGCGTGGTGAAGACCGGAGCAGAAAATCTGAATGTATCAAGATTGGCTACCGGAACCTATTTCCTGAAAATCGATCACGAAGACTACAATGAGGTCGTCAAGGTGATGATCAACCGATAAATCAATTAAAAAAGAATCAGAAAAAGGCGCATCGGATGACGGTGCGCTTTTTTTTGCACTGTAACATTACAGCCTTAGGTCAAGCCATTCATCGCTCAAGAAGCATATAGTAAAAAGGTGTGGCCAGAGATTTTATAAGTGAAATATTTCCTCGTAAACAGAAAAGCCCGTTAGAATTCTTGAGCTACAAATAAAGTATATTTGTTTGATAATGTATTACTTAAACTACAAAATCGACTTGTTATATTTACGAAAATTTGCAGTTCGATTTTGTGAACACAGAAGTATGCGCCATATATGAAAATTAAAACATCAAAGAATTTTAATGAAATATTTTAGAAATATTTTCTGTTTGATAATTTTTATTTCTTGCTTTTATATTTCGAGTAATGGAATAAAGGTTCAAATAAAGAATGATAGCAGTTTTCCAATAACCAATGTCAAATTTTACACTAGCGAGGCAAAATCCTATTTAACTTTCAGTTCAGTTAAAGTCAAGGAAAATGTCTCTGGATTTCTTTCAATGTCAAAAAATAAAATTGATGGCTCATATGTTTTAGAATTCACACGTTTCAACGGTAAAAAGGAGTTATTTTCTAATGGCTATTATACAAATGGGGGTTCGCTAGATGATGAAGTTCAAATTACCGTAAAAAATGACTCAGCTATTATGAATTTTAAAAGTATAGAATATTGAAAATACTGGGCATAACATGAAATTGAAGCAATCAACGCAACCAACTTTCGCTAAAGAAATAAGACGTAAATTTGGTATAAGTTGTTGCTCTTAGCTACCATGGCAAAGTGCTATACCTGCCTATACTCCAATCCTTCAGCGCCAAACTTTAATCGACCTCAAATTATGGAATCATTTTACGGAAAACATCTTTCTTATATTCACGACAAGTATCATGGTGACATTGCACAAAACGCGGCACAAGAAATATTAAAAAATCCGAGTTCACGCAGTTATAAAAAAGTAATTGACCTTGGATGTGGCAGCGGTATTTTAGCTTCTATCCTTTCTCAAAATGGATTCAAAGTAATAGGTGTTGACATATCTTATGATATATTGGAGATTGCAAAAAGAAAATCTCCAAATAGTACTTTCATTCAAAAATCGCTATTTGAATACAGTTTTGAATTTAGCGACATTATTTGTGCAATTGGAGAACCATTCAACTATATGTTCGATGAAAAGGCAGACAATAGTGAATTAGCAAAACTGATTCATAAAATTTATGACAATTTAAATCCCCATGGACTCTTTCTTTTCGATGTTCTTTCCGATGATGTTGACGCTGACAGAAATATAAAAATTATCGAAAATGATGATTATACTATGTTTCTCGACATAGAGGTAAATGCTGAAAAAAGTGTGTTGACGCGGAAAATGACCTATTTTGTTAGAAATAAAAACTGCTACGAGAAAGACACAGAAACACATCAACAAATTTTATTCAATCTTTCCAAAGTAGAAGAAATACTAGCTGAAACTGGATTTAAATATGAAAAACTGAATGGCTATAATAGACATTTTTTTAGAAAAGGACATTATGGGTATTTATGCAGAAAATAAGTCATTCGCTAACAGCACCTACTAGAATCTGGAGGTTCAGTGGTTAAATCCAGCGTATTAACCCAGCCTTGATTTGACAACGGACTATTTTTAAATCAAGATCAAAACATTCATTAAGGCAGTTTTTCACCCTCTCTACCCAAACAGAAAGCGCAAGCCCGATCGAGATCTTCCTCTGTATCAATACCAGGCTCCGGAGCATTGACCCTAGCCGTATAGATCGAGAGCCCGGCCTCCAGCCATCTCAATTGCTCCAGCATTTCAATTTGTTCAAGCTGTCCCGGCGGTAGTTTAGTGATCTCCATCAGCGTCTGACGCCGGTACGCGTAAAGTCCGATGTGCCGATGCGAGAAATCATTCAGTGCAAAAGAGCCAGCTGCCTTGGCTCGTTGAAACGGAACAGAGGCACGGCTAAAATATAAAGCATTACCGTTGTGATCAGTCACCACCTTGACCACATTTGGATTGATGAAGTCGTCCTGATGAGTCAAAGGACAAATCAGTGTCGCAAGACTCACCCCCTCTCTGGCAATTAAATGTGCAAGCATATCTAAATGCCCTGGATCAACAAAAGGTTCGTCACCCTGTATGTTGATGACCAGCTCGAATTCAGGATGCATGGCAGCAACTTCCGCACAGCGGTCGGTGCCGGAAATATGATCCGGCGATGTCATCACCGCCGTGGCACCAAATGCCCTCACATGATCCTTGGTCTCCTCTGCGTCCACTGCAATGACTACCTGGTCAATCACGCTGACCTTCAAGGCTTGTTCATAAACTCTGCGTATCAGGGATTTGCCCGCAATGTCGCGCAGTATCTTACGGGGAAGCCTGGTCGACCCTAATCTGGCCGGAATGATTGCCAAAACGCGTTTATTGTCTATCAAATCTTAATATATTAAATAAATTTATAATATATTTGTCCTTTAATTTGGTCTTATGTTCAGAAACTACATCATGATCCCGGTCATCATTCTTTTGGCCGCCATTAACCTTTCAGGTCAGGCCGGCGCCGGAGTCATTGTGCAGTTTGACGCACAAAATAAGCCCTACATCCAGTATGTCGTTGAAGGTGGCCAAAATCTGTTCCAAATTCGCTCTGCCTATGGTCTGCCCGAAAAGGAGCTTACCTCCGCCAACCCCGGTCTGAATCCTTCACAACTCAGGACCGGTCAGTGGATCAATATTCCGGTACAACAACTCATACAATACGATCCTGCGCCGGAAGATGAGGAGCTTTACACCCCCGTCTATTACAAGCTTCAGCCCGGCGAGACCATCCTTTCGCTCACCCGAAACAGAACCCGATGGAATACCAGCCAAATCCTGCAGCGCAACAAGCTAAAAACCAGCTCGGTACGCGCAGATCAGCTGATCCAGATCGCCTGGATGTTCCGTCTCGGAAAGGCTGAAAAATCCAATCCTGCATCACAACCTGTGGAGCTATCCTCTCAGGACAAAAAAGAAAATGAGAAGTCCCAGGCTGCCAACAACGCACTGACCAGTTATTCCAAGGAATACCGGGGTGTGGCCTACTGCCCGGATTTGGCCATGACAACGGGTCATTGCTACGCAATGTACAACCGTGCCAAACCTGGCACCCTGATTGAAATTTACAACCCCGTGCTGGAACGTTCCGTATCGGCCAAGGTCATCGGCAAAATACCTTCCAGTCAGCGTCGGGATATCGAAGTCCTGGTCAGCAGCGAAGTCGCCTCTGGCCTCGGGGCTATTACCCCTAAATTCTTCGTCTACGTCCGGCATTAGCCCGAAATAGGGTAATTTTGCGGCATGTCTGCAAAAATCAAAAACAACATCCTGGAGACCATTGGACATACGCCAATGATTCGTCTCAACAGCGTCGCGCAGGGCATTCAGGCGACCGTACTGGCCAAGGTAGAGACCTTTAATCCCGGCCACTCCATCAAGGATCGCATGGCGGTCAAAATGATCGATGACGCGGAAGCCAGTGGCAAATTATCTCCCGGTGGCACCATCATCGAATGTACGAGTGGCAATACTGGCATGGGACTCGCGCTGGTTGCCTGTGTAAGGGGTTATAAATGTATTTTTACGACCAGCGACAAGCAGTCGAAAGAAAAAATCGATATGCTCAAAGCGATGGGCGCAGAAGTCATCGTCTGCCCAACCAATGTCGAACCGACCGATCCGCGATCATACTACTCTGTTGCAGAAAAACTCAGCAAGGAAATCAACAATTCCTTCTGGTGCAATCAGTATGACAATCTATCCAACGGACAGGCGCATTACGAAAGCACCGGACCAGAGATATGGGATCAGACGGACGGTAAAATCACGCACCTGGTGGTTGGCGTTGGAACCGGTGGCACCATTTCGGGAACTGCGAGATTCCTCAAAGAAAAAAATCCTGCCATCAGAATATGGGGTATTGATACGTATGGCAGTGTGTTCAAGAAATACCACGAAACGGGAATTTTTGACGAGAAGGAGATTTATCCTTATATCACGGAAGGAATCGGCGAAGACATCCTGCCCAAGAATGTCGATTTCTCACTGATCGATCTTTTTGAAAAAGTCAGCGATAAAGATGCCGCACTCGCCGCGCGCAGACTGGCACGTGAAGAAGGCATATTGCTCGGTTATTCTGCAGGATCAGCCCTCGCAGGCCTCCATCAGCTGAAAAATCAACTCAAACCTGAAGACACCGTCGTGCTTATCTTTCATGATCACGGATCACGATATGTCGGCAAAATATACAATGACGATTGGATGCGCCAGCGGGGATTTTTGGAATCCGAGCTTAAAGTGCGCGACCTGGTCGCGGCCAAGAAAGACAAAAGCTTCTATTCCGTCTCTCCGGATTCGAGACTTCGCGATGTACTGACCATGATCAAGGATCACGATATATCGCAATTGCCGGTAATGAAAGACGAGGAAGTGATCGGCACCATTTCAGAAAATTCCATTCTACAATACATCCTCGAAAATCCATTGAAAAATGCAGACAAGGCGGTATCAGAAATCATGTCCGAGCCAATGCCCCGTGTATCTATGGATTTGCCCCTTGGCATGCTCAATAAGTGCTTTACAGAAAAAATTCCCGGCGTCATTACCAGGGATCAGAGCAATCAATATCATGTCCTGACCAAGTACGATATTATCCGGGCGCTTTAGTATTTTTATAATTTTCCTGCTGTGCGGAAGTGATGGGTAAGTTTGCCGGTTTGTCCGTGAATGATGCCTTCTTTTGTCAACAGATCGATTCGAACACGGCCTGAGGCATGCAGAATTTTATCTTCACCGATATAAATTCCTACGTGTGAAATTTTGCCTTCCGGCGCTGCAAAGAATAACAAGTCGCCTCTTTCACAGGTAGCCTCTGCATTGATCGTGCTAACGGTTGATTCCTGCTGCCATGCATCTCTTGGCAAATTGATTCCCGTCAGACGTCCATATAACTGTGTCAGGCCGGAACAATCGATTCCCATGGCGGTTCTTCCGCCCCACAAATATGGCGCGCGGTGAAAGACTGATTCAATCAGAATAATCGCGTGATCTTTTGAGATGGGTTCTCTGATAAAGTCGTTTTTATTGGCGTTATGTTTGAGCATTGGCGTTGGACACAACGAACCAAACGGCAAGACAAGGGTCTCATCGCGGTACACCACATGTGCAAAATCGCGTGTTATGATACCACATACTTGTGCTTCATCGGACCGCTCGCAAACGACCTTATTTTCAAGCCATCCTTCGTAACCATCATGAACACACTGCACATAAACCCAATCACCTGCTGCTTCCATGATATCGAATCGTTCACCAAACAGCAGCTGACTGGTCATCTCTGCGCGGTGTGATGGCTCCTTCCTGAGGGGTGCATTGGCCTGCAGCAGTCTCTGTATTGTCATGGCACTAAGATAGGGCATTTCTGCGTTATTGATCGGGCATGGTCGGCAGTGATATCATTTGGCTGAGGATGTCCTGAAGAGCCTTTCATTTATCCAAATCTTCCTATCTTTCCGCCCTATGGGTCGTATTCTTTTTGGTGTCTTTTGCTTTACTATTCTCGGCCAGATCAGCGCTCAGGATATCAATTTCAGTCAGTTTAATGTCATGTCGTCATATTACAATCCGGCTTCGACGGGTTATTTCGACGGTAATTTTAAGGTCCGGTTGATTAACCGAAACCAATGGACCAATTTAACCACAGATCCGGGCCGAAGCTTTGCCTTATCCGGAGACATCAAGTTTGATTTGGGAAATCACAATTTTGCAAAGGACTTTATCGCGATAGGTGTTTATTTTCTGACCGACAAAACGCAGGCGCTCAACTGGACACGCAATGAGATTGGAACACAGATTGCTTTTCACAAGAGACTGGACAAATTAAAACATACCTATCTGGGTGGCGGCGTGGGGCTCTCCGTGCTGCAGCGTTCGCTTAGTTATGACAACATATACTTTCAGGACCAGTTTGACGGACTGGACCAATACAGTGGCGGCACCGGCGAGATCCTTCCACAGAACATCCACAACACAGGTGATCTGAAACTGGGCATACAAATCGCTTCCGATCTTTCTTCCAAATGGAATATTCAATCAGGTATCGGCTTGCATTATTTGTTTCAACCCAACTTTTCACTCTACAACAATATTGAAGATATCAACTATATCGGAATTAAAAAGAATGATGCTTTTCCACGCATCAATTTTATCACCAACCTGAGTTATCAGATTGACCGTTCGCAGCAATTCTTTCCCCGACTTCATCTGAGTCTTCAGGGACCTCATCAGCTATTACAGGTCGGCGCCAACTACCGGCGATCTTTTTATAATTTTAGCCAGACCGCTTATCATGCGGGCATTTCGCTGCGCAGTGCGTCTACCGTCAATGGATTTACACCGGTTGATCTTGGCTTCCTGGTTGGATTTGAAATTAAAAAAGTGATCATCGGACTTCATTATGATGCGGGACTTCGCGACCTTTCCAAATACGGTCAGCTCACCCATTCCTTCGAATTGAGTATCAGCCTTGTCGGTGATTATAATAATCAGAGTTTTATTTGCCCTGAATTTTAGTTTGTACGCTACAGCGTATACGTTAACCGCCCGCCAAAACTCCTCGGCGCTTCCATCAGCGCAGGTCTTAGCGTGTAGATCTCATTGGTCAGATTCTGAATATTCACCTGAAAATCGAAATGTTTGAATTTATAACCAACGCGCGCATCGTACAATCGGTAACCGTGATCGTGTTCCTGACGAAAGGCCTGGACCCCCTTGATAAAAAGTTCCAGTTCAAATAGTTTGTCAATAGCACGCACATGACTCGCATAACTAAAATTGACCCCGGCATAGAATGGTCCGCGCTGATACTCCAGATCAATTCTCGCCAATTCTTTGGAACGGTATTTTAGAATGTTTTCATAGGAACTGGAAGCGCTGGCATTCAGCTGACCTTTGGTTGCTTCATTTAACCTGTTGATTGGAATTTGTTTTCCAAGTGTATCCCATTCCTGAAATTTAGGATCCATCAGGGTCAGTCCGGCCTGATAAATCCATTGATTTTTTCCATGAAGTATTTTTCCCTGCGTTGAAAATTCAAGTCCTCGGATTTCTGTGTCACCAATATTTTGCGCCTGGTAAAAAAATTGGAAAGCAGGCGTCACCACCAGTGTAAATTCAATCATGTCATAGTACCTGGACCAGAAAGCTGCAACATCTATCAGCCCTTCCACGGGTCCGAATTTATAACCCTGCTTAAAACCGATTTCAGCGCTACGGCCATATTCACTGCCTAACCGAAGATTGGGTATAATGTTAAATCCTCCGGCATTCGTCCGAATATATTTTTCTGCCAGTGTTGGAAAACGAAATCCTTCCCCATAGGACATTCTTAAAAAACTGGCTCTATCGATTTGATAATTCAGTCCAAACCGAAATACAGGTTTGCTATCGCTGACCGGATTCTGCACGCGTGTATTGTCAATCACATCAGGTCCCTTGAGACTGTAATACTCGTAACGCATACCGGCACTGAGCGTCAGCCTCGGCGTTATTTTTTCATCTGCCTGGACGTAAGCTGCCAGATTGGTATTGTGAAATACCGTATCATTGTAAAGTGGCGCACGCACAACCTGACCATTGTACAATGCCCCCAGCGTCAGCATTAATCCGTATTTTTCAAATTCTTTCTGTAGCTGGTATTCCGAGAAAATATTATCGCTATGGTTCGACTGATTGCCGAGATTCTCATTATCAATGTGCAACCATCTTGCCATGACCCGGTGTCGGTAATTTCTTTTCGAAAAATACTGCAGGGAAGGATCAATATTGAACCGCGTACGATTGCTATGGCTATAGGAAGTGGTATCTCCAGTCAGCGCGCCTGCTCCGCTCCAGTAAAAAAATGAGGAACTTGAACCAGTATTGAAATTGACACCCAGGCTTCCGATCAAGCGATCGGAAAAATGCTTGACCAGTGTCCCGCTTACCCGGTAATTTTCTGAACCGCTGCTGCGGTTATACGATAATTCATTTCTATACATACCTCCCAATACCAGATCATACGAACGCATTTTTTGCCGATGAGAAAAAATGATTGCATTGTCTGAAGGTATTGCATGATTTCCGTGATCGCTACCCCACCATTCCATCCCATTGGACGGATGACCAAAGATTCGTGTTGACAGCGTGACAGCAGTATAGGGTTCGATGGAAGGTTTAATCGTCCGAAAATGAATGACCCCGTTCATTGCTGCAGATCCGTACAATGCAGAAGCTGCCCCTTTGACCACTTCAATCTGCCCGATATTTTCCATTGGGAGATCTGACCAATTGGTAAAGCCAGCATCCGGTTGCAGAATCTGCAGATCATCCATAATGAGCATGACCCTGCTACCTGCACCGTAGCTGTAACCAGATCCACCCCGGATATTGGCCTGCCCGTCAATGATTTGCACGCCGGGCACGCGATCGATGACCTGTGAAGCAACGACAGTATTAAGGCGCTCCGCCATTCTGGGCTGTATTACATCTACAGAGACGGGCGACTCTGCGATGCGCCGCTCATACCGCGATGAACTCACCTCCGCCACGTTGAGCAAAGTATTGGATTCGGCCAGCTTAATAATCAGTCCCGTCTCAATATTCTGGTCTGTGCTGATCTCAATAACGGCATCCTCATAGCCTGTATAATGAACTTTTAGCTTTCTGGCTTTGCCAGGAACACTTAATGTGAATTCTCCACGCTCACTTGTGATGGAAGTGTTGGCGCCGAGGCTGACGATAGCACCTGGTAACGGCTGGTTAGAGGTTTTATCCAATACGTAACCATTCACATTTTGCGATTGGCCGGCCCAGGCCAAAAAAAGCAGTAAAAACGCAAGCATTCCACGGTTTGGCATAAATTGTTTTGTTTTGTTTGTTGAAAATTTGGCTATTTTGCCATCAAATTCGATTCAAAAATGAAACAATTCTTTACATTCTTTTTGCTTTTATGTTTTTTTTCCACGGCGAATGCCCAGAACTGTGTTCCGGACAGCACGTATCGTGATTCTTCTGCAGGCGTATATCCACGTCCGGTCATTCCCGGAGGTACGGGCAAAGGCATCGACAAAAAAGCATGTATCAATAAGCCATATGAATTTGTGTTTACGGTAACCATTCCGGATACACTGACGATTCCCGGAATTCCATTTTTGATCAACCTGAATTTTGCTAAAATTGATACAACCGGAGCCATTTCAAATCTTCCAAAAGGAATTACCTATGCGTGCAACCCGCCAAACTGCACTTACCCCAAAAAGACACTTGGATGTTTGATTCTCAAAGGCACGCCAACGTCTGATAACCTGCCAGGCAATTACAAACCTGTGATCAAACTCACCATTGGAAGTTTGCTGGGCAATCTGCAGATTGATTATCCAGGTGTTCAGTTTCCCGGAGAATACATTCTGGAACTACTGGACCAAAATTGCCTCATTGCAACAAAGGATATTCATATCGTCAACGATCAATTTTATCCCAACCCTACCGAAGGTTGGATCAATAGCAGAGAAGATGATATCAGCGATCTGAGACTGACAGATCCGTTGGGACGATTGATTTCATTTCAAAAATCAACCACGGATTCCAAATTCCTGTTACCTGAAAATCTGAACGATGGTTTTTATTTACTCAGCTGGAAATCCAGAAACAAAAACTATATTCAGAAGATTCTTCTACAGCGAAATTAACTTATGCGCATGCATGTCGCGCAGATCAGGTCAATGCCCGAATACTTTGACCGCTACATACACTGCGTCCCGGAAAAAAATCTTCGTGACGCATTGAAGGCAAACGGAGCGGAGCTAATCGAAACTTTTAGTGCAGAAATCATGCAATTGGGCAATCGTGCGTATGCGCCTGGTAAATGGACCATTGCCGATATCCTTCAGCATCTGGTAGACTCAGAGCGCGTATTCAGCTACAGGGCCATGCGTTTTGCGAGAAATGACCAAACCGTTCTTGCCGGATTCGATGAAAATCTGTATGCCGCTGAAGCCCATCGCAACATCAGAGACATATCACTTATTCTCGAGGAATTCAAAAATGTACGGGCAGGTTCGATCAATTTATTTGATTCTTTTGACGAAACAGAATTGCAAAGGACTGGCCAAACATTTGCAGGTAGCATCAGTGTCCTAGCACTGGGATTTACACTGGCAGGACATGTCATCCATCATGTCAATGTCATGAAAGAACGTTATTTTCCTTTACTCCAGAACCAGACCTGAAAGCTCCAGCAGGAAGGTATATTCCATCGCGATCTCCTTCAATCTGCGAAACCTACCTGACGCACCTCCGTGTCCCGTATCCATATTGCAAAACATGATCAGCGGATTGTGGTCTGTTTTCAAATCTCTCAATTTGGCGACCCATTTCGCGGGCTCCCAATACTGCACTTGTGAATCATGAAATCCTGTCGTCACCAGCATGGGCGGATAGGGACCTGAAATCACATTGTCGTAAGGAGAATAGGACAACATGTAATCATAGTAATCTTTCTGTGCCGGGTTACCCCATTCATCAAATTCACCGGTCGTCAGCGGGATCGAATCATCCAGCATGGTCGACACGACATCCACAAATGGCACCGCCGCCACTACGCCAGCCCAGCGTTGTGGCGCCTGATTGATCACAGCACCCATCAACAATCCACCGGCACTGCCTCCCATTGCAAATAACTTTTGTGCCCCACAATAATGATGATCAACAAGATATTGTCCACAATCTATGAAATCATTAAAGGTGTTTTTCTTCTCAAAAAACTTACCGCTTTCATACCATTTTCTTCCCATCTCCTGCCCTCCGCGGATATGGGCTATTGCAAAGGCAAATCCCCTGTCCAGAAGACTCAGGCGGGCAGATGAAAACATCGGATCCATACTAATACCATAAGAACCATAGCCATACAGCAACAAAGGCATGGTACCGTTTTTGGGATAATCCCGATGATACACGACAGAAACTGGAACACTGACGCCATCACGGGCGCGGACCTGAATCAATTCGGTGACATAATCGGCTGAATTGAATGTGCCGATTACTTCTTGTTGTTTGAGAAAGTGAAGTTTTCTATCCGCAACTTCATAATCATAAATGGTTGAAGGCGTCGTCAGTGAAGTGTAATTCAGTCGTATCATACGCGTATCAAATTCCGGATTGGCCGATATCTCCACCGTGTAACTTTTTTCTTCAAACACAATCACGTGTTCATTGACTGACCAATCTCTGATACGAATCCGCGTATTGCCACCTTCTCGTTGTTCGATTGCCATGAAATCCTTGAAGCAGTCTATTCCTTCAATAAATACCGATTCTTTATGCGGAATATAATCTCGCCAATTACTTCTGTCAGTGTGCGTTATGGGAGTCTGCATCACTTTAAAATTAAAGGCATCATCTGCATTGGTGAGCACATACCAATGATCACCGTGATGATCGATTTCATATTCCAGCTTTTGTTCACGCGCGTGAAACAATCGGAATTGGCCCAGCGGCTGCGCCGCCTCAAGAATTCTGAACTCATTGCTCAATGTGGCAGACGAACCAATCACCAGAAACTGTTCTGATCTCGTCTTGTATACATAAGTATGAAATGCTTCGTCCTTTTCGTGATACACCTGAACATCCTGGCTAACCGGGGTTCCGAGTTCATGACGAAAAATTTTATAATCGCGTAGTGCTTTATCCTTGACAGAATAAAATACGTGTTTATTGTCGTTCGCCCAGACGATGTTTCCGGAAGTCTTTGGAATCGATTCGGCCAAGACCTCGCCATTGTGCAGGTTTTTAAAAAAAATGGTATACTGCCTGCGGCTGACCTGATCAACACTATAGGCAATCCACCGATTATCCGGACTCACTTCGAAGGAACCAACATGGTAGTATTCGCAACCCTCGGCCAAAGCATTAACATCCAGCAATATTTCTTCCTTCCCGTCCTGCGAACCTTTTCTTCGCGTGTACACCGGATACTCCTTACCTTCTTCATAACGGGTTATATAATAGTAACCGTTATTCAGGTAAGGAACTGACATATCTGTTTGCTTAATTCTGGACTTGATCTCTTCAAACAATTTATTCTCGAAATCGCAAAGGTGTGCCGTTACTTTTTCATGGTATTCATTCTCACTGTTTAAGTAATTGATTACTTCTCTTGTCTGTTCGTCAGGATCTTTTGCTTCTTTCTGTTCGTCGCTCAGTCGCATCCATTGATATGGGTCTTCACGATAATGACCATGCGCCTCATGACGATGTTCTAATTTTCTGGCTACCGGGGCTTCCACCGAACGGCAAAATTTAAAAATTTCTGGTTCTTCCGAGCGAAACTTAAATACTGACATTGTGAATGAATTAACGGCTCTCTAACAGCCATTGACCGAAATGGTTCTGTACCAGCTCCTGTATGAATAATATTTGTGAATGATAAAAAAATCATTGGAAATTTGTCAGGGTAATATTTAGAAATAAAGACCCGGAATGTCCAGTCCTAGCGGAATAAAATTTTTAGACCTTTTTGCAGCACGAAAAATAAAGTGAAAGGATGCGCTCTGATAACCTCAACGAACCGCATACCAAATTATTTATAAGCCATTTCGCTTTCGATGGCTGTCAAACAAGTCAGGCACCCGTTGTCTAGCAAAAACACGTGAAACCTACGGGCACCTGAAAGGTTACCAGAGCATCCTCTAGTGATCAGCGACAAAATTATGCGGGCTGACTTTTTGTTTAATAATCCTTGATACCACTGATCCAAATCATTATACGAATGATTCGAAATGTCCTTTGAAACATTGCGATTACCGCACAACAGTTTCTTAAGTCTTACTGATTTTGGCGATATCTGATTTCAGGTGATGGAGCATTTCGTATATTCCTGCCACAGGATCCGCTTCATCACGACGGTCGTCCATATTCATAGCACAGACAAACTCCCACAATTCCAGAACATCCTTGCGATGTACCACATAAGGTTTGTAGATCGGATTATCGGAGCGCAATTCGAGGATGTTACCTTTTGGATAAAGACGTTTGTATACAATACCTTCATCCTGGGTGAGCACGATGTACGTTTTTCCTGCTTTCACATCCTTAAAATGATCCACATAGCGGGCCACGACATAGGATCCGTCACGGAGCGGCGGCATGGAATCCCCTTTGATCGGAAAAGCCCTGCACTTACCCTGGATTCGCACGGGCAAAGACATCCTGGGCATATCCCCGATAAACTCCGGATCTGCATATCCTCCAAGATATCCTGCGCTGGCCTTGACCGTCACCACCTCAATTTTGTCTTCGCGCTCCCTGTCAACGACTACCGGAAAAAGGATTCTGTTATCCCCTACGCGGATCAGCTCATCCCTGTTGACTGTACTCAGGTCACAACGGACGAGCGCATCAATCGCGATATGAAAGATATCCGAGATCTTAATCAACACTTCAATCGGCGGCTCACATCGCTCTTCTTCGTAAGCTCCGATGCGGGCCCTGGGAATTTCCAGTGCAGCAGCCAGTTGACCCTGTGACCAGCCTTTGAAAGCCCTCAGATGCCGGATATTTTTGTTTGCCTTAGACATGCTAAATATTTTAGCACAAAAATACTAATATTTTTAATATTCACCAAGACTTTGTTATAAAAAATCATTACTGCGAAATACTGCAGCTGCGTCCCCAAATCGAAAATCAGTCCAATTCTTACCGGCAGATGACAACTCCGCAACGATGCCATAAGCTTACCTTAAATGTGAAAAACAGAGGGTTCAGGTTTGTGGATAAAAAAAATCAAAAACCAGAACCAAGAATGATGGAATGAGGAGACACTATTCCAATCATAGATATTCATTTAACCGTTAATTCACAAACCTTCTCCATATCTCGTGACCTGTCCAGAAGTACGCTAATTGACAATGCCAGTGAGCTTACTTTAAGAGCATACGGATACATCTCGCTGCTATCCTTTGAACTGTCCACGATGGACGAAAACCCGTTTAAATAAGTTAAGGATAACTGATAATTCCTGTTTAATGAATACATAAGACTAAAGCCCAATCCATAGTTATGAGGATTATAAGTATTAATGAAATAAGGGCCAAGGTTTTGATTCTTATCCAAAATTGTTTCATAAAAAGGCGCCACTCCAAGTATAACGGATTTGAATATTTTGTAGTTAACACCAAAATCGATTGCTATGGTGTAAAATTTTAACTCTTCTTCCAGCCTCAGCGTCGGATTCGAAAACGCCCATTTATCACGAATTTTTAGGTATGCATTGACTGTTGAACTAAGGAAAACTTTCTGATTGAGGTGATACTTATACCGGAATCCAAGATTTAGTCCGGGAAATTTTTTCCCAAAGCTGATATCTAAACTTTCCGGTCTGCCTTTCGAATAATTTGCATTGAGGAACATCGTATTCGTTCCAAACATAAAGTCCAATGTGGAGTTTTGGCCATAAACCAAGTGCATGCTCAATATTAAAATAATTATGAGAATATTTTTCATCACTTAATTTTATACATTAATGAGAAGTGAAAAGAGCGATTTTTAAATTCTGAAAGGTAGATCTCATGCACCGGATCCAGACCTTCTTCCCATCTTATTTTCACAAAAAACCTGGTATTCAATTTTAATACATACTCAATTGCCACATCATGGCAGTACTTATATTTTTTGTCAATTTTGAAGTATGCACCATAAAACGTATTATCTTTGGCTTCATCCAATCTGTAATTTAGAACATATCCAATTCCAAAGCTATGCCCCCGATCGGTTTTAAACAATAATAAGGTCGGTATTGAAATATAATATTGCCATGCATCCTGGTATCTATCTCTGACCAGATCAAATTCAACCCGATCCGATCCAACCTTTTTATATTGCAATTCAGCACAGAGTCCAAATTTACGTTTCCAGTTGAATTCCAGCCTGTAACCCAGATTATAAAACAATTTATACGTAGGTCCATCATTATAGATATATACTCTATCATCAACGCCATACAACAAAAGCCTGTTTTTTGTTATAGACGGCCCCAGAAAAAAAGAATGAGTAAACTGACCTGATACGACTACCGGAACTGCTAATAAATACAAAGCACATATCAATTTACTCATTCCTTCGAAAATTAATTACAATCAAAATCTAAATGAAAGCCCCGCCTGGTGGCGTCAGCGTCAAAATTATTGGACTGTACACAAAATTGAAAAGATTGAAATTGATTTCTATTTATGCATCCTGTATTTATTTCAAAAATATTCTCATTAAATTCAGTATAGCATAAATTTTTATAAGCCTTATCTATATTCAATACTTTAGAACCCATTTGACCGCCAACAATATAATTTACTACAATGTTACCTTTAAATATCTGATCAGATCTTGACAAACCTGAACATACCCAACCTAATAACCATCTATGTTTTTGACAAGATCCTTTCATATTAAAATTCAATATATACTGAACTTTCAAGAGCCCAACCTCGCAACTACCACCAGATTGCTGGGGCAAGATATTACTTAAATCTTGAATAGAGAAACCGGATGAAAATCGATACTCCTTTTCCTGATCAACAACTGTTTTGCTCGTTGAATTTGGACATGATGTGGCGCAAAGTGTCATTAAAGATTCATTTATAACGATATCATGAATCATAATCCCCAAATCAAAATTTGATTCGGTCAAGCTCATAGCAAGATTTAGCTTAGTTTGGTCACCATCAATAATTTGAATAAATTTATTACCGACTATTTTTACCAATGATGGACCAATTTTGAAAAGACCGTCTATATTAGCAAACTCATTTAAAGCAGTTAGTTTCAAATCAAACTGATTATTTCCCATTTCATCTTTTGAAAATTTAATTTTGTCAGCGTAATGGCTCATTAATAAATTAACTGAATTAGGCCTGTAAAATACGTAATAAATGCTTAACTTAGAGCAAATTATAAACAAGAAATGGAAAAAAAGTTTGATAGTTTGAGCATTTTTGAATTCCAAAAGTTATTTCCTGATGAAGA
>JAIBCI010000078.1 GCA_019694255.1 Saprospiraceae bacterium | reverse complement strand
CTTCATCAGGAAATAACTTTTGGAATTCAAAAATGCTCAAACTATCAAACTTTTTTTCCATTTCTTGTTTATAATTTGCTCTAAGTTAAGCATTTATTACGTATTTTACAGGCCTAATTCAGTAATTGAAATTAATTGGTTGTTGGTTGTTGGTTGTTGGTTTTCATAACATTTAATTTTGATTCATACAAATATAAATAGCAAAGTGCCTGATTCAAACCATTTTACAATATTTAAATTAATACTATATATATGGCTATGATTACCAATAAATTAAATAAAAGAAATATTATGTTGTCTGCGTGATTTGGTTATTGGTCATCTTGTTATTTAAAAATAAGTGACCTTTAAAAGTTGACAACCACTTTCAATTGTTCATTCAATATTAATACAATATTAAAAAAACAGATTACTTCATGAGTTTTAATTATACATCTCATCTTTGATTAGCTGGATTTTCTCATCGGTGATGTATTCATCAAAGCTCATGATACGATCAATAGCACCCTTAGGTGTGAGTTCAATAATTCTGTTACAAACGGTCTCCATAAAAGTGTGGTCATGTGAACTTATAAGTATAACCCCGGGGAAGTCCTGACAGCTCTCGTTGAAGCTCTGGATACTCTCAAGATCCAGGTGATTCGTTGGCTGATCCAACAACAACAAATTTGGATTCTGAAGCATCATCTTACTGATCATACATCTTACTTTTTCTCCCCCGCTGAGTACATTGGTTTTCTTCAGAATGTCATCACCGCTAAACAGCATTTTACCAAAGAAGCCTCTGTAGAATGATTCATGCGTGTCTGTTACATGTGGCGGAGTGTATTGTCTGAGCCATTCCAGTAAAGGCAATTCATTCTGGAAGAACTCACTGTTCTCTAAAGGAAGATAGGCGTGTGTTATTGTGGTTCCCCAGGTATAAGTGCCTTCATCTGATGCGATGTTGCCAGTAATGATTTGGTAGAAATAACTAGCTGCGAGCGGATCCCTGCTGATGATGCCAATCTTATCCCCTTTGTTGACGCGAAAACTGATCTTGTCAAACAATAATCTTCCTTCAACTTTTTTACTGAGATTTTCAACTTCCAGGATTTGATCACCTGGCTCTCTCAGTGGCTGAAAGATTATTCCGGGATATTTTCTGTTGCTTGGTTCGATCTCTTCAATCGTCAATTTTTCCAAAGCTTTCTTTCTACTGGTAGCTTGCTTAGATTTGGAGGCATTGGCAGAGAATCGTGCGATAAAGTCCAGAAGTGCAGCTCTCTTTTCTTCATTCTTCTTATTCTTATCGGCAATCTGTCGTGATACTAGTTTCGAACTCTCGTACCAGAAAGTATAATTACCAGTATATATTTTGATTTTCTGGCGGTCAACATCGGCGACATGCGTACAAACTCCGTCTAGAAAATGTCTGTCATGACTTACCACCAGCACGATGTTCTGATAATCTGCTAAAAAGTCTTCCAGCCAGTTGATCGTCTCAATATCTAACCCGTTCGTCGGCTCATCTAATAAAAGGATATCCGGATTTCCAAATAGTGCTTGGGCCAGCAATACCCGCACTTTTAGCGTGCCGGGAATATCCTTCATGAGTTGATGATGATATTCCTCCTTGACGCCAAGATTACTGATCAGGCTAGCGGCATCGCTCTCTGCCGTATACCCTCCCATCTCGCCGAAATCTGCTTCCATCTCAGCCGCTCTCAGGTAGTCTGCTTCGGTACTGTCCGGATCCATGTATATGGCATCTTTTTCGTGCATGATCGCCCATAATTTCTGATGACCCATCAACACGGTATTGAGTACTGTCTGCTCGTCAAATTCAAATTGATTCTGTTTCAAAACAGCCATTCTTTCTCCTGGGGTGATCTCTACATACCCCTTATTGGGTTCAATCTGGCCAGAAAGAATTTTTAGGAAAGTACTTTTACCGGCACCGTTGGCGCCAATTACACCGTAACAGTTTCCTTTGGTAAAATTGAGGTTAACTTCATCAAAAAGTATTCTTTTTCCGTAGGCGAGCGCTAGATTTCTGACACTGAGCATGTGGCTTTTATTTAAGGCAGGCAAATGTACAGACGAAAATGTACATCGATAATAGGAACAATATGGTTCTTTTAATTTTATTTACCCGTTTATTCTACATACCTGACACCCTTCCTTCATTTGAACCTGACTTTTACATTTAAGTATATTGTGGAATGTCAACAACAAATAACAACATCGGCTTTTTATTAAATGATCTTATTAGCGCCGCTTATTTATATCAGCAAACAACCAACCAGATTCTACAGTGTATTTGTAACACTCGGAAATAAATTGTTTTTTTAAAATTCATAATTTCTCAATCAACAGAGATAATGTAAAACGCGTCATTATAAACTCAACTGGCATAGATTATAAGCCATTCTTAACGCTTCGATATCATGAATCCGGGAGGCCTGAATTTTCCTGAATTATTGTGGGTGGCTGATCGCCGGACAGTCCAGTCTGCCAAAAAAATAAAGAAGACCAATGCCAAAACTGGCAAACATATCATGGTCTTTAGAATCGCCTCTTTGAAAACCTGGTGCTCCAATCTTCTCTCCGTTAGGCCCAGGAATTGAGGGGTCTGAAAGTGCCACCGCAACCGGACCTCTTTCAGTTAATAGTGCTGAAGAATTCGGATACGTCTTGCTTACATCATCAAGATAATCTGTCATTGCAACTCTTGCATCAAGATCAATATTAAGGCTCCAGCGATAGCTAAGATCGACTTTCATTCCGAAGCCCAGCAGCCAGGCCGCAGATATGCTTCCATATTCCTGATTCTTTGGTTGACCCTCTGTTCCTAACTCTCGCAATGAATATGTGCTTCCCTGATAGTCTGCCTTGGGGTTAAAATGAAAAATACTCAATCCTGTGATCAAATGTGGGGTGATGCCAAAAAAAGACTTGCCGTGTTCAAACGAAAAGAAATTGAAAGAAATACTTGGGCAAATTTCATACACATCTGAATAGAAGGAAAGATTTCTCCGCTGGTCAAACAAATTGGACGAAAGTCTGTCATGCGCTCTGATTCGGGCATAATTAAATAATACCTGGGTGGATATTCTTGAATTATGATTGTACCTGGCGATAAATCCCCCGGCAAGTCCGGGTTCATTTAATCGGTATAAGTTATTGAGGTCGCCGAAATAATGTGATACGCCAAGCCACGGACCTATTTCAGCTCCTTTCTGTGCTTCTGCGCAAAAACATGTCAGCGTCAGAATCGTTAAAGTTACTAATCGGCTAAACATCCTGTGACTAACGGAAAACAGCTTTATTTGTTATTAAATTCGCTAAAAAAGGATACATTCTTGCAACTTGGTTTAAAAATGCTTCCAGCCCTGCGCTGTAATGTTGTGAAAATTGCCATGCGTGGTTTTAAGTCGAACCCCATTCTCCGGAGCAGTTATTTCACCGATATAATAAAAACTGGGAAGTGTCTTAACTTTATCATGCAGGTCTGGTGGCACACAAATCAATAGCTCATAGTCCTCTCCGCCACTTAAAGCACAAGTAATCGGATCCAGGTGAAACTCCAGAGCCATGAGCTGTGCTTCCTGCTGAATTGGGATGTTTTGTTCTTCAATCAAGGCACCTGTTCCGGATTGTTTGCAGATGTGCAGTAAATCTGAACTTAGCCCATCAGATAGGTCTATCATCGCTGAAGGTAAAATGTGGTTTTTATCAAGTAAGCGAATGATGTCCATTCTCGCTTCGGGTTTAAGAATCCGTTCAAGTATTTCACGGTTCTCACCAAGTTGCGGTTGAATATCCGGGTGCTCCTGATAAATCCTTTTCTCCCTTTCAAGTAATTGTAATCCAAGGTAAGCGCCTCCGAGATATCCTGTGACATAAATGTAATCACCCGGTTTGGCTCCGTTCCGTTTGACGATCTTATCCTTTTGTTGCGTTCCGATAACGGTAATAGAAATAATGAGACCTTTGGGTGATGCGGTGGTGTCGCCGCCTACAAGATCGATTTTGTAAAGATTGCAGGCTGTCCTGATTCCTTCGTATAGTTGTTCGAGTGCCTCTACAGAAAATCTGTTGGATACGGCTACAGATACGGTAATCTGTTTTGGAACTGCGTTCATCGCTAGAATGTCCGAAAGGTTAACGATCACTGCTTTATAACCGAGGTGCTTCAATGGGTGATACATCAGGTCAAAATGAATTCCCTCAATCAGCAAATCAGTACTGACCAATGTACAGCTATCCTTGTTTTCAATAACTGCAGCGTCATCACCGATACCCAGTATAGTCTCCTGATGGTGAATGGCGACCTCCTGTGTGAGGTGGTCAATGAGTGCAAATTCCCCCAGTTCATTTAATTCGGTTCTTGACATTGATTTGAATTTATTATTTCTACCTGATACTTTAAAAATCAGGCATCACCGGATTCATTATAATCTTTGAATGTAGGTTTGATGCTTTCTTGCAAAGTTGCAAATTTGGACCATAGACCGTCTTGGGGAACATTGGCCTGGAATGTCATTTTGTTCTTTTGACTTTGGTGAAGCCAGGCTATTTTCCATGCGTGAAGCCCAATACTGCGATCTGGGTTCCCTCTTCTTGCACCGTATTTGACGTCGCCAAAAATCGGAATTCCGCGCGCCGCCAGTTGTGATCTGATCTGATGGAAACGCCCACTCCTCGTATTGATTTCCATTAATTGATACCTGTCAAGACTTTCAATTATTTTGTAATCCAGCACTGCCTTTTTACCCGCATGTGCGTCCTTCTCAGCAATTCTGGATTTATGGTGCCTGGTATCATGGACGAGAAAATCTTCCATGGTTCCTTCAGACACAATCTCAGATTTAGGGACAATGGCAAGGTAGGTTTTTTTGAAGTCTCCGGATTCTATCTGTTTCACCAGTGATTGCTGTGCTTCGGTGGTTTTGGCAAAGAGTACAGCACCTGACACGGGTCTGTCAATGCGGTGAATCAGATAAAGGTCATGCTTGCAATAGGCCTGAAGCATCCTGTGAAGACTGACATCTCCGCTCTGGTCTTCCTGAACGGGAATCGCCGGCGGTTTGTTGGCTAGTAAATAATGGTGATCATTAAAAATGACCAACGATGAAATAGATTCCAAATTACAATTCTTCGTAGTCAGTGAACTTTTTGTCTCTTGCGGTAGGGCTCTTACGGTCTTCTATTGTAATCTTTTTATCTTTGAAAAAAAGCATATAAAGACCATAAGCTGCCAGTGCATAAATCAAAAGTCTGAATAACATATTCGGTTTGATTGATGACAAAATTATAGCATGATGCAATGCAATTTACAGGATTAACGTTCAATTAGGCTTCTGTATGCCACCCTGTTGAATTTTGCCGGATCAAGGCATTTTCATATTTTTACACATCTTTTATTTAGATATATTTTTTGTTTATTTATAAATTGCTGATTATCTTACTATTATGTTGAATAACAGGGTTAATATTGTAGGTTGGCTGGTATTTGCGATCACGATGGTAGTCTACTTTTTCTCCGTCGAGCGCACGGGAAGCCTTTGGGACTGTGGTGAATTCGTACTGGGTGCATATAAACTTCAGGTCGTCCACCCTCCTGGAGCGCCTCTATTTTTGCTCGTTGGTAGGTTATTTACCTGGATCGCAACCTTGGTGTCCAGTACTCCTTCTGACATAGCGTTCTCCGTTAACCTGATGTCGGGACTGTGTTCGGCACTGGCTGCGATGTTTATGTGCTGGACGACGATCATGTTCAGTAAGTTAGCCCTTTATGGTCGCAGTAATGATGATGAAGCGTCCAATGACTGGGCGATACTTGCTTCTGGTCTTGTCGCCGGCCTGTGTACTGCCTTTGCAACGTCGATTTGGTTTTCTGCTGTGGAAGGCGAAGTATACTCCATGTCAACCATGTTTACTTGCCTGACGCTTTGGTCAGCTGTCAAATGGTATTATCTACCGGATACAAGACAAAATGACCGTTGGCTCATATTTGCCATGTATGCTGCAGCGTTAAGCGTAGGCGTTCACTTATTAAGCCTTTTGGCTTTTCCAACCATTGCATTACTTTACTATTACAAGAGATACGAGCGTCACACATTTAGTGGTTTTGTTGTTACTGGTCTTATCGGAGTTGCCAGCGTAATGTTGTTTCAGGCGTTGGTCATCTCGGGTATTCCTGCATTGTGGAGCTGGTTCGAGCTGATTTGTGTCAACGGTCTTGGGCTTCCATTCCACTCTGGCCTAATTCCAACCCTACTCGTTCTATCTGGAATGTGCATATTAGGGCTCAGATACTTTGAACGTAGAAATAATGACTTGATGCATAAGGCTGTTTTTGCAGCGATGTTGGTGATCATTGCCAATTCAGTTGTTGGCATGGTGATGCTCCGTGCGATTGCCAATCCGCCAATTAATATGAATGCTCCGGACAATGTCATACGCTTGTTGCCTTATCTTAATCGTGAACAATACGGCGAACGTTCACTATTCAGGGGACCAATATTTGATGCACGTCCGATTGACACCAAGTCAGAAGATCGTTACGGTCGCGTAGGTGATGAATACAAGGTCGTCGATAGAAAATTTGACTATGTTTTTGCCAAAAAGGATCAGATACTATTACCGAGAATTTCACATGGCGATCAGAATAGACCCCAGGTTTATCGAATGTGGATGGAATATCTGACGGGCAAAAAAGAAGGTGTTCCGGGACAGGAATTTAATATGAAGTTCATGTTCTCATATCAATTTGGATGGATGTTCTGGCGATATTTCTTCTGGAATTTTGTAGGAAGGGAAAACGGTGAACAGGGATTTTATCCTTGGGATAAAAAAGACGGGCATTGGCTTTCCGGTATCAAGCCAATTGACTCCTGGCACCTTTATAATCAGGATCACTTGCCGCGGGTTATCAGAGAAGATCAGTCAAGAAATACTTATTATTTTCTGCCTTTGATCTTTGGTATCCTTGGTTTTCTATTTCAATACAAAAGAAACAAGAATGACTTTCTTGCAATTCTAGCCATGTGGTTATTAACTGGACTAGGACTTTGCTTTTTCAATAACTCTCCACCAAATGAACCACGAGAAAGGGATTATGTACTGGTGGGAGCGATTATTACATATTGTATATGGATAGGAATGGGTGTTCTATTTATTGCTGATTTTCTGCGCAATAAACTAAGAATGGCACCGCACCTCTCACAAGCGATCGGTGCTGCAATAGTTCTTTCTGCGCCGGTTATTATGGGCTTCCAGAATTTTGATGATCATTCTCGCAAAGGAATCACGGCAGCCCGGGATTATGCCATAAATATTCTTGAGTCATGCAAACCTAACGCAATCATCTTTACATATGGGGATAATGATACTTATCCGGTTTGGTATGCCCAGGAAGTCGAAGGAATCCGTAGGGATGTTAGGGTTATCAATCTCAGTCTGATCGCGGTAGACTGGTATATTGACTCACAGCGCAGAATGATCAATGAGAGCCCTGCAGTAAAAATGTCCATTCCTTCAGACAAATACCGGGGGATGCTGCGCAATCAGATCTATTATGTTAATCCCAATGGAGAAAATGCGCCGGATGTTGAAATGACGGCAACTCAGTTTCTTAAATGGGTTGGAGAAGACCACAAACTAAGTGCAGGAGGCGGACGAGAAATTGAGACGTATATGCCTACCACCAAGGTGAGTATAGAAATTAACCGTCAAAGGGCACTTGAAATGGGAATGATCACGCCGGCTGATAGTAATGTAGTCGATCGCGTACCTGTAGCCATTCCCAATTCATACATTACCAAAGATGACCTGGCCGTACTTGATATTATCAATTCTAATATTAACGACAGGCCCATCTATTTTTCTGTTACCTGCCAGGAAGACAAGTTGCTTGGCATGAGTGATTATACCAATATGGAAGGACTTGCATTACGCATTGTGCCGATTCGATCAAAAAGTGATCGCAGCTTTTACATATACGGAGCCGGCAAAATGGACGTTGAACGCACCATGGATGTATTGATGAATAAATTTAAATGGGGAAATTTTGACAAAGAAAAGCTTTACGTTGATCGGGCATATGGTCCAAGTGTACAAGGAATACGCATGATGATGATGCGTCTGATCACAACACTTGGTACCAGTGGCGATTCAATAAGAGCGGCAGAAGTTGGGCAAAAATTCTTTTCCAGCTTTCCGAACATGAATTTTCAGTATGATGTCAAGGTGATGCCTTTCATCGAAGCGCTCGCGCGTGGCGCAAAAAAGGACGAAGCCGCAGCCGCATTAAAGATACTCGTTGATGAGACAGAAGATATGCTTAACTTTTATGACAGCCTGACTCCAAGACAATTGGAATCAAGTTATAAGCAGGATAAGATGTATACGATCTCATCGATATCTCAACTTATGCAATTGGCTCAGCTTATTGGCGACCCTGAACTTGAAAAATCAATTAAAGACCGTTTGGGTAAATTTCAATTAAATGTTACGCCTAACTGATGAAAATTGTCCTCGGAAGCGATCATGCTGGATTTGAATTAAAAGAAAAAATCCAGCTGCACCTCAGGACCAAGGGATATGAGGTGTTGGACTTCGGGTGTCATGACACAAGCTCTGTTGATTATCCTGACATAGCGCATCCTCTATCTTCCGAAATTTCGCATGAAAGCGCTGAAATGGGGATATTGCTTTGCGGCAGCGGCAATGGAGTTGCGATCACAGCTAATAAACATCCTGGAATTCGTTGTGCACTTTGCTGGAATGTCGAAATTGCAGAATTGGCACGAAAGCACAATAATGCCAATATTTTAAGTATACCTGCGCGATTTGTTAGTGATACTGTGGCTCTCGAAATGGTGGATACGTTCTTAAATACAGCGTTTGAAGGAGGAAGACATCAGAATCGCGTTTTTAAAATAGATCTATGATCAGAATATTTTCAGTGCTGTTGCTGACTGTAAGCATCAGCTTTGCACAGAAGAATTATATTCACGACGTTGTTACTTATATTCCCAATCAGCCCCCTTTGGCAGACAGTGCATATAAACTTGCCCAGTCCATCGATACCAATAGGCTCAAAGAAGTTCTCAACTACCTTGCTTCCGACAGTTGCCAGGGACGTGAGTTGGGTACTCCGGGTAATGATCGCGCTTCTGCTTTTATTTCATCTAAACTTAGTTCTTTTGGTATTCCTTTTCCACCAGGAAAGGAATCTTACTTTCAGCGGGTTGATTTTCGCTGGATAAGTTGGGAGTATAATGAAATTAATATCGGAGATTATGACTATCGCCAGATATGGGATTATGTCAGTATACCAACCGAAAATGAATCACTTTCCTTTCAGTCTGATTCAATAGTATTCCTTGGTTATGGTATTGAATCTCCATCTTACAGTGATTATTCGTCTCTTGAGCTTAAAGGAAAGACAATCGTCATTTATAACGGTGAGCCACACGACAAAAATGGAATTAACTATCTCACCGGCTCTTCACATGCTTCTGTTTTTGCAAGTCGCGAAAACAAGTTAAGAGCTGCTTCAAGACACGGTGTTGCATGTGTTATGATTGTCGAAGAAAAATTCAGGGAACTTGCTGATCAAAACAGGAGCACTCTGTATTCACCTGTTGTTCAAATTGCGAATAAGGTTGCTGTAAATCCTAATCCGGTTAATACGGTTTTTATTTCCTCAACAATGTTTTCTAAAATTATTGGTCCGCTACAGAAAAAAATAATTACTGCACGGGATAAAATAAATAAGTCCCATAAGCCAAAATATGTTGTGATCAAAACGCCGGTACGGATTAAAATGATGAAGCAAGTGCAGGCAGTTAAAGGAAATAATATTCTTGCATACTTTGAAGGTGCTGACAAGAAGGATGAGGTCTTGATTATATCTGCTCACTATGACCATATTGGCATGCGTGGTCAAGATGTATTCAACGGTGCAGATGACAATGCTTCAGGGTCCAGCGCTGTGACCGAAATCGCAAGAATTTTATCGTTGGCTGCTGCCAAAGGAATGAAGACACGCCGTTCAGTGCTGTGTATGCTGATGACCGGAGAAGAAAAGGGATTATTGGGTAGTATGTATTATGTCAACGATCCTGTTTTCCCTTTAGACAAAACAATTGCTGATATTAACATAGATATGATCGGCCGCACTGATCAGAAATACGAAGGTAATAAGTCATATATCTATGTAATTGGTTCTGATCGTCTGAGCAAGGATTTACACAAGGCTAATGAAGATATAACACGCCTTTACAGTTACCTCACTATGGATTACACTTATAATGCTGAGGATGACCCCAATCGATACTACTACAGATCTGACCATTATAATTTTGCCGAAAAGGGAATCCCTGCTATATTCTTTTTCAGCGGGGTGCATGAAGATTATCATCGAATAACGGATGATCCTGAAAAAATAATTTATGATAAATACCTGAAAGTGGTGCAGCATGCTTTTTTGCTCGCTTGGCGTTTAGCCAATCAGGAGCAAAGACCGGCACTCGATAAGTAAAGGTATATTTCTAAAAATTAAACTGTGCCTGTAATCGTAGTAAATTACCTTTCTGCCTATTGTCCTGTAATGTAAAATCTTCAAATCTTCTATCCGAAATAGTGTACATTGCTGTTAATTCGAAGGCTGGAAATGGTTGCCACTCCAATCCGAATTCGAGCTCTTTGACGGTATAACTTCTGGCATCCTTTTCAAGTTTTTTCCCTCCTTCATAATATTGATATCTGGTAAAGGGATACAAAAGCTGGTGCCCAATATTGAGCTTATAGTTTAATTGAACATAACCTCCATGAAGATTGCGAGTCTCAATAGAATCTGTAATTTTATTGTATTCAGGTCCTTTGCCAATATTATACTCAGTGACCAAACCCCACGGTTTGGGATACAAAACAAAGCTGCCAGCCACCCGACTATCCTGATAGCTAAGATCACTTTTATATTTAACTCCTGTGCTTAATTGATCTTTCGCAACAACATAGTGCCCCTGATATCCCTGCAGCGACGCTTCCACTATTTGTTGTCCGATTTTCATTGGGTATGATGCTCTTGCAACAATGTGTGGATGGTTGTTTAATTCAGGTTTATTAGCGGTTTGTCCGTTGAATAGTCCCAAAGCAAAGATACCGTAATCACCACTTCCTTTGAGACCTTCTTTAATGAGGCTCGAGAAAAGATGCCTCTTCTTTTCTGGAGCCCAATAGAAGAAGACTCCGAGATCACGTTCATTGGGTACAGCACTATTAAGGGCATCATTTCGATCAAGTGGAAGCCGGTTTTGACTAGACTGCATATTTTCGAAACCATAGGGTACTTTGGACTGTCCGATTCTAAATCTGAACTCGTTCTTTGAATCTAGTCCCAGGTCAAGATACGCATCCCTGATTTGAGCAAAATGTTGTGTTGTGGCGCTGACTGCACTCGCCAGATCCGGCTGTACATAGAAATACAATCTTGGTGAAATTTGTCCAAAAAAGACTATCCTCATCCGGCGTATAAAAAATCCACCGTTATCTCCCCATGATTTGTCACACTGCTCACATTTGAGATCTTTATTTGTCTCAAGTAATCGGTTATATCTTACCTGCCCGTAACCTCTGATAGAAATTTTGTCAAACCAGGAGACTTTCTTTTCTGAAGGTATAGCCACCTTAACGGTATCCTGTGCGTAAATACAACCTAAAAAGGCTAGAGAAAATGCTAGTACAGCAGTTAATTTCATTTCAATTCAGTTTACGAGATAGCTTAATTTTGGCAAACTACCTTATTTCGGTACAAAATTAAGTGATTTCTATTCAGAGACATCTCAGCCTCGTATTATTAATAATTTGATAATATTGGCTGAAAATTGAATTGGAAAAATTTAAAATAATCCACTAATGCAGAGAGAATGCATCTCAATATCCAAAGAGAAATATTGATTCAAAAAGTTCTACCTAAATTTTTTGGATTTTTGAAACTTCAGTTTTTGTGCTGCAGATGATTTTTACAAAGTACGTTCCGGAGCTTACTTTATTCAGATCAATAAAATTATCACTTGTCCTGATAAGGGATTTACCTGTGATATCCAACAATTCCAAATGCTTAATAATTTCATTTGATTTAATAAAAATACAATCTTTGACAGGATTAGGATACACCACAATAGAGTCTATTTGATCCGATGCAGCATCAGATGTTAATTCCTTGCAAGAGCACACAGTATACTTTTTTTGTAAAAATCTTTGTAATGCAGGAATAATACCCGAATTATATGGTCTAGGATTGCCGATCACCGGCCAAAGTTCATTCTTATCAATACACTCCAGTCGGTCATTGTCAAGATATAAACTAGCTTCTTTCCAAGGAACAGTACCAGATGGTGTTAAAACATTTTTTATACGATTGGCCGATTGATAATGCCCGTTTCCCTGCAAAATATAAAATCCATACGCCTGATTTGTGACGTCATTCATAATAATGTTCAATGAATCTACACAAACAGGGCTGGATACTACAAATCCATAAAGTTCAGTACGGTTTCTGAAAAAAGTATTAAATGGTCCATTGAAACCATGCGAATTGTCAATAATAACATTCTGATTAATATTGCTTTCAAACAAATTTGCAAAAGGAAAATTTCCATGTAAAACAATATCCCCTGCGCTGTTTGTAGGGGTGATTTCACCGGTCCAATAGGGATCTGTCATGAAATTAAATGATATAACATTTCCGTTTGAACCAGCTTGTAATAACAGCGGATGCCGAAGATGTTCAAATATGTTGTCTTCTACCCTGCATTGACTACTGGAAAATTGCAAGGCTATTCCATACCCCATTCCTCCTCCTCCATAGCCAAATGCATGATGGAGATAATTTCCTTTGATTTCAGTGTAGGCGCAGTTTGACATCGCAATATGCGCAAAGTTACATTGTATGCTTTCGACCCCTTTCACCCATGAATCAACTACATAATTCATATCTATATTACTGGTCTGTGATGTAGTTGCATCCTTTCGTTCTATACTCAAACATTCTATACCACAAAATGTAATCGGTTCCATTCTTGATATTCGCAATTGCTTTTCACCGTTGAATCTAAAACGCGGATTTGCTTTGATATATGCTCTATCTGCAACTATTGATTCTATTTGCATGATTTCAGCAAGGCTACCATAAGCCCAACTGCTGAACATGTAGAGGCTATCATCAAATCCAATTTTAATCCAGTCATCCTTTTTAAATAGCCCCGGATTTATAATTTTAAGATAGTTTTCTGTCTTCCATAAAGATACATCTACCGTTGAACTATCTTTATCAATCGACTTGCCAAGAAGCTGAATACAGTGGCTAGACCTTCCTGACAGGTCAAATGTCAGCCTGGTATTTTCAGCGCCGCTACCTCTCAAAATACACCGGCTGCGATTCACTGAGATTGTACTCTTAAACAAATAATGTCCTTCCGGGAAATATATGACTACCGGTATTCCTTCAAATTCTTTGAAAATATTTGCAATAGCTTCATCGCTGTACAAACTTCCGGTACTGTCTGCTCCATAGTAAATTATGTTCGCAATCATTCCGCTATCGCTTACCTGATTTTTTAAACCAGAATTGGCCCAGTCTTCTTTGTATATTGTCTGTGCATTCAGCATGAATGCTAAATCAACTGTACTGCCAAATAATAAAGACAATAAAAAGATCTTCATCCCACAAATTTAGTGTGGATGCGTTCAATTAAGATTATTAACTTGATTTTAGATCAGACCGAGTAATTATACTTTCTAGCTCATATTGATCCTGCTTCCATGTATATTTTGGTGCATTCTCTTTAACATTTAACCAGAGCTTTACTTAATATGGGATACTCCTCGAGTCAATGGACATTATTGTAATTATTAAATTAA
>JAIBCI010000016.1 GCA_019694255.1 Saprospiraceae bacterium | reverse complement strand
CCGCTAAAAAAGCTGCTCCTAAAAAGAGAAGTTCAAGCAGGAAGAAAGTTTCTGCTGCGCCTCCTGCGGAAGCAATGGCACCAATCATGCCTTCAATGGAGTCTTAAGATTCAAAGAGTCTCTAAAAAAAACTCTGCTGTTCAGACATGCAGAGTTTTTTTTTGCCCTTCGGCAAGCACTCTAATCCTATGTCTTGGAATACTCAGCCCTCAATAATATCTTTGTAACTTTGAACAAGCAATAAACAATCTACGGATATGCAGGTATTCACGAAAGTCATGGACACTCAGGCCTCAACCGATACGTTCCCCATTCTGGGAACTGATCATATCGAGTTTTATGTAGGAAATGCCAAACAGGCTGCACATTTTTACCAGTCTGCATTTGGATTCAAACTAATTGCATACCGGGGACCCGAGAATGGCTGTCGGGATTACTGCTCCTATGTACTGCAGCAAGGTAAAATTCGATTTGTGCTTAGTTCATCGTTCCGCAAAGATCATGAAATCGCAAAACATGTCAATGAACATGGTGACGGCATCAAGGTACTTGCGCTATGGGTAGAAGACGTAGCATCTTCTTTTGCAGCGGCAGTAAGCCGAGGAGCTGAGATCGCGTTTGAGCCATATCGCAGTCATGACGAATTTGGTGAGGTCATCATCGCCGGTATTAAAACATACGGAGAAACTATTCATACCCTCGTTGAAAGAAAAAATTATCATGGGGCATTCCTTCCGGGGTTTATCGCCAAAGACTCTCAATTCACCCCACAGGATCTGGGACTCCTCTATGTAGATCATTGTGTAGGTAATGTTGAACTCGGCCAGATGAATCGTTGGGTCAAATTCTATCAGGATGTATTGGGATTCAAACTGTTGATCACCTTTGATGACAAGGACATTTCGACCAAGTATACCGCGTTAATGAGTAAGGTTGTGTCGAACGGTAACGGTTATATCAAATTTCCAATTAATGAACCTGCCCAGGGCTTAAAGAAATCCCAGATCGATGAATATCTCGAATTCTATAATGGGCCGGGTGTTCAACATGTTGCGATTGCCACAGATAATATCATCGACACAGTATCAAGGCTACGCGCCAATGGAATTGAGTTTTTGTATGTACCAGAAAACTACTACGATGATGTTATGGACAGGGTGCATCATATTGATGAGGACCTTGCGGTATTAAAGTCACTGAATATTCTGATTGACCGCGACGAGGAGGGGTACTTATTACAAATATTCACCAAACCACTCCAGGATAGACCAACCGTGTTTTTTGAAATCATCCAGCGTAAAGGTGCACGCTCCTTTGGCAAAGGCAACTTCAAGGCGTTGTTTGAAGCTATTGAACGGGAACAGGAGCTTCGAGGCAACCTTTAGATTTTTATTTTTAGGTCTAACCTCTTAGACTTGCTTATATCTTTCGTCAAGGCGATAAATCAAGGAAGAGTATACTGTCTTTCCTAAAGCATCTTTCCAGTAGAAAATAAGGTAGTTTGCCGCGCATCACTAAAATGGTCCTATTTTATGTAACCTCTCCTGTTTCGTCTTTACAATGAAACAATTCGCAAAGCCTATGTGAACCGATTCACCTTGGTTATTATTCATTGGTAAAAGAACGATTCATTTAGCTGCACCGCAGTCATTACATCCTAACCAATTCGCTTTAGGATGCTCATAAAGCACTTCCTCGTCTTTTTTGAACATTTTGGAAGCAGAACCAATAGAGATTTGACCCATGATTTGCATCATTAACACCTATGCTCAACCCATGAAAAAAGAACTCTTGCTTAATACAAACTGTATAAAGATGCCCGTTGAATATTCATAGTGATCTGATATTCTCTCAAAAAAGCAAGATACATTTTAAAAGAGAACTGCAGGCAATCGCATTCTCAAATGATGATTGCAACCTGCCTGAAATTAATGAAACAACGGGTAAATAAAAGTATGTTTGTGTCAAAGTTAGTGGAATCAAATAAAATCAGGACGCAACTGATCTTATAAGTACATTTTAAATAATTTTTCTGATTCTGAGCAGCACGAAGAGTGTTAAAAGATCCAGAAATAACATACGGGCCACACCCATGTAATTATTGGTGATGTAACTCATCCTGATTGGCATCATCAGAAGAACGAAATACGCCACCATGACAATTGCGAAAACGCGTCCGGCAACTACCGATTGACGCCATAAAAAAGGACATAAAATAAGTAGCCCGGCTCCCATATAAACTATACTCAACCGATGCTCACTATAATTTGCAGAAATCCAGCTCCAAAGTCCAATCACCACGTAAGCAATGATCGTGACCAGGCAATAATTGAACAATCTATTCGAACTCATTTCTTTGAACTTGTTTGATCTTGATCAGGCTTGGTTAAGACAAAAGCATTCAGGGGTTATTTCTGATCATCTTCAAAGATTTCGTCTTCCTGATCACCTTTATTCTGCGGCAAAATACTGTTATCCATGGATTGTTCCATCATTGACTTGAATTTTGCACAATCGAGCTCATAACCCAAATCGCCTGGTGGTCTGAAGAACTTTGCATCATCTTTAAAATTAATTCTTGAATCTTCTTCCAGTCTGGAAAGATACTTCGTAAAGAAGGGTTTAGCCATTACGGTGCCCTGACCTGTTGCCAGCGAAAGAAAGTGAATCCATGGGTCTTCACCGCCTACCCATGTTCCTACAATTAGACTTGGTGTTATGCCCATAAACCAGCCATCTGCATAATTATTGGTAGTTCCGGACTTTCCACCGGCCTCAACAATTTTACTGGGCACATTTCCCGATCTACGGAGCAGGTCAACCATGACATAATTAGCTGCCGGAGAGAGCGCTTCATTTTTTCGGGGGACATTGCGGTAGATCACGCGTCCGTTTTTGTCTTCTATTCGTGTTACAAAAAAAGGCCTGACGTAAGTCCCATTATTGGCAAAAGCGGTATAGGCTCCACTCATTTCCATGACCGATAATTCTGCGGCGCCAAGCACGATCGATGGCCATCTTGGAATGACAAGACTACCGTCATTCCGACGCGCAGTACTGTCAATACCTAATCGGGTTAACAATCCACGGATTGGTTCCACAGAACCAAGCAACATAACCAGTTTTACTGAAATAGAATTCTTTGAAGCTGCCAGTGCCTGATATAAATTATAATTACTTCCCGTAAAAATATTGTCGGCGTTGGACGGAGACCATGATTCAGGCAAGCCAAAGTTCTTGTCATTCGCCGGAATCGTGTATTGGATATCCTGAAATTCATAACATGGTGAAATATTCTGAATGGCGATGGCTGTTGCATAAAGGAATGGTTTGAATGTAGATCCCACCTGTCTTCTGGAATTGACATGATCGTACTTAAAGTATCTGAAGTTAGTCCCGCCAATCCAGGATTTGATTTCACCGGTCCGTGGATCCACCCCCAGCGATCCAATCTGAAGAATCTTGCGATGGTACTTGATTGAATCCATTGGAGTCATCCTGACCGTCTTGTCACCCTGGGTCTCATAATCGTACACCACCATGGATACCTCCGTATTCATTTGCTGATTGAGCTCATTGTTAAAGCTGGTCCAGATCTCTTTAATCTTAGGCCATTGATTACTTTTAATAATCTTCTCACTGATATCAAACTGCAGTTTGTTGATTTGTTTCTTCTTTAGCTCCTCCTTCAGATAGCCTGGCCTTTTGCTTTCCTCCATCAGCCTGTTGAGTGTACGGTCGTTGACATCGACCTTGCCTATTTCTTCCTCAAGATTGTCGATGATTTTGCCGTAATATTTTTCCCAGAGAAGAGCGTATCGGTCAGTTTCGCGTACCAGTTGTTTGAGGGACTCAGCGCGGACTTTATTCTGATAGTCATCTTCGCCTGATGTCCAGGGATCTCTTTTTACCCAAACATTGAAAAACGATTTCTGAATATTGATCATGTGCTCTTTCGCGGCTTCTTCAGCAATAGACTGATAGACCGGATCTATCGTAGTGTAAATTTTTAATCCGTCCTGATAAGGATTATACATACCCCCATCGGGCTTGCGATATTCTTCCTGTTGAAATAATTCCTTAAGCCATTTCGCTAATTCCGCTCGAAAGTGCGGTGCAGGTCCGTCAGCGTGCGATTCTCTTCTGAACAAGGTAAGATCGAGGGGCGCTTTTTTGAAAGCCGTAAGTTGCTTCTCATTGATCAGGTCATTGGCATAGACTAAATCAAGAACCGTATTACGCCGCGCAATGGCTCGTTCTTTGGATCGCTTTGGATTATAAAGTGCGGGATTCTTTAGCATACCAACCAGCATGGCTGCTTCATCAAGACGCAAATCCTTTTGCTCCTTTCCAAAGTATGTCTTGGCTGCTGTCTGCACACCGTGTGCCTCATAAATAAAATCAAACTTATTAAGATACATGGCCACGATCTCCTCCTTGGTATAGGCACGCTCAAGTTTGACCGCTGTGATCCACTCTTTGAGTTTAACACGCACTGTGAGAATGGCCCTCTCTACAAATCCTTTATCACGAAGATTGGGCCGGTCAAACAATAGCTTGGCAAGTTGCTGAGAAATTGTCGAACCCCCTCCGGAACCGTCGTTTCCCAGCAGAATTGTTTTTACCCCAACGCGCATCAGTGCCAAGAAGTCAATACCTGAATGCTGATAGAACCGAAGATCCTCTGTTGACAGAAGGCAGTTGATCAAATTCGGACTGAGTGAATCATAGGTAATGAACTCACGGTTTTCATTGTACAGTTTTCCAAATGTGCTTCCATGATTGTCAAGAATCAACGATGCCTGGTTATAGGTTGGATTTTCGAGCTCTTCAAAGGTTGGGATATTGTCAAATGAAACAAGAAAAAAAGTCAGATAGGCAAGCAACACGACGCCAATCAACACCTTCCACATCAGGGACACCGCGCTGGCGTACCAGCTTTTATCTTCTGCCACGGCACCCGATTGTATATCCGTGAAAACGAACTCTTCTCTGAATATTCTAAAATTTTCCTTAATCTTTTCCCACATCGTTGATCCTCTATTACATCAAAACATTGTTTCACCCAGCAAGGCAACTATTCTTTCTTCCTCGATGATGACATTGGCTATCGGCTGACCAATTTTTTCCAAAAGAACGAAATGCAATTTACCCGACATGTTCTTTTTGTCACCCCGCATATAAATCATAATCTTTTCAATATCCAATACATCCAAATTCAAACTAAAATTCCTAAGATAATTTTTCCACGCCATCAATAAATTCTTATCCCAGCCAAACACTTGCTGCGACAGGCTCAATTCATAAATCATTCCAGCTGCAACCGCTTCGCCATGCAAGAGATCCTGCTGATGATCGAGCGCATAGCTCTCCAAAGCATGGCCTATCGTATGCCCAAAGTTAAGAATTTTGCGTAAGCCCTCTTCATAAAAATCTTCTTCCACAATCTGTCTTTTAAATGCTACCGAGGCGCTGATCTTTTGCAACACTTCTTCCTTAGAAGGTGGCCAGTTGTACGGTTCTGGGAATATATCTTTGTTCGCAACGTCAATCAGTGTATGCTTAATCATTTCGACCCAGCCATTTTTCATTTGCCGCTCACTGAGCGTTGTGAGAAATTCTGGGTTGATCCAGACGGCGACCGGATGTATGAAACTGCCAAGTTGATTTTTGTAATGTCCCAGATTAATACCCGTTTTACCCCCGATGGCCGCATCGGCCATCGCCATCAGGCTGGTTGGAATGTATAGGCAATCCACGCCGCGCTTGAACACCGATGCTGCAAATCCGGTCAAGTCACAGACGACACCGCCACCCAATGCGATCATCAATGTGTTACGGTCAAAGCCCTGATCCAATAAAAAATGGCATAATACCATCATAGTCTCCTCATTCTTATGTTGTTCACCCGCAGGCATCACATACAAGGTATGTTGCAGATGAGGCAGACATTGCCTGAATAATGGATAACATACAACAGCAGTATTTTTGTCGGCAATAACGACACAATTCGAATGAGGATGACTATTCAGCCATGCTGTAATTTGAGCGGCATGGCTATCTGTAAAATATTTTGTTGAATTGGTCATTGCCCTGATGCTGGACGTAAAATGGATGCGTCAATTCGGAGAATGCGCAGCGATGCCTGAAGGTCTGTAAGAAGGTTAAAAACCATGTTCTGTTGATAAAATACCAGGTCGCGTATTGTCCATGTCTTAAGCGCCCCCTGGAGAATAACGCCGGGATAAATTTCTTTATTTTGTAGATAAGGTTCTACACTCAGACGATATTCCCGGATGATATTGTTAATCCCTTCTTCAATTCCAGACTTTACCTTATTCTCTACAAATCCGCGGATCAGCCCAAACATCGTCTTATCCAGCGACCTTCCTTCTATCGCTTTCATGCGAAAATGTTCAAGAACAAAAGACTCCCTGGCCTCATCAAATACAGGATCAAACTGAATGTTGATCATTCCTTTGTATGCGCCGGAAGTCTGCATTGTGACTTCCATGGTGTGACCTTCGCCGCGCATGAGGATTTTTTCCACTTTAATTTTGCTCATGCCACTTCCGAACTGCTGGTGTTCAAAATTCTCCTTGACCATCAATTCCATATAATTGACCGGGATCCTTCCCTGCACCGCAAACCGGGATGCCGCTTCGATTCCCGGCCGTATTGAAAAACTCATATCGTTGTTGAGCTCGACAGGCTTTTGACTGGAGATGACATTTTCAATGTAAACTTCAAGTGGAAATACGATTTGGTCGCCTTCCACACGCATCGGCCCAAGCGCAAATTCTGATGGACTGCTGTACACATTGATAATACCGTCCTCGGTGCTGTAAAAAGGAGTAGCAAAAGATTTACGGAGGATTTTCTTCAATTGCTCCAGATCCACTGCTTCATTAAAATATTTGTCCAGAGATTGGGTAAGTTCATATTTATAACGTTCGATAAATTTATTGGCCATACCCTCAACCGGTATTTTAATGCCTAATACATTGAGTTTCGGTGGGGTGATCCAACGGTGTGCTCTGAGCTGACTCTTACAAAGAAATTTATTTTGAAAGATATCGACGATCAGATCAAGATTCAGTTCAATCATGCCATTGGCCCTGATATTATTCCAATTGCTCTTCGGAAAAATTTCAAGATTGACAGGTATGAGAAAATTGAGTGTGCGCTCGCTGGCCGAAACCTGGATGCCTCGTTCAATTCTTGCGGTCAGTCGGTAGCCGTCTTCGAGTGTGAATCCTTCGCGCATTTCTTGTTGTATGACGCTGTCAACAAGACGATTGAGCTCATTCATCGGAATATACATTGGCAGGACGATGGTGCTCATGGGTACATTAGGCATGGCTGCGTTGAGCGGATTTTCAACCGGTGAAGATAATTTTTTACTGCACGAACACCAACCAATACAACAAAGGGCAAGGGCAATGTAACGGCGGCAGAAATCGTACAATTTGTTGAACATATTCTTCAGACTTTTATTTGAGCTGGGCTGTAAGCGACAGATTTCAGCACCTTCCCATCTTCCTTGCGATAGACGAGATACTTGTCCCCTTTGAGGACAATGGATGACTCGGTACTTTTTTCGCGGAGATACATCTCCTGCGTTGACAAAGCTTCCTCCATACTGCCACACGCCTTACTCATATTGGAACGCTGCACTTCATCAAAAAATTCCTTGAAGCGTCCGGCCAGTCCAAACTCAAGGATGGCTCCCGAAAGTACATATTGCAGATCGCACAATGCGTCAGCGGCCGCACGAAGGTCATTCGCTTCAATCGCCTCCCTCAACTCATCGAGTTCCTCCTGCAACAGCGATACCCTCAGTGCACAACGGACAGGAGAAGGGATTTGCGGTGCTTCGAGTACCGGCATGTCAAACAGTCGGTGAAAATCCGCTACGTGATTAAGTGCGGTAGGCTCCTCGAATGCCTGATAAGATTGGGCTTGATTGTCGATATTGTTCATACATTATAACTTATTAGATTGATGATAATCCGCGATCTACATGACCTTCTTCCGGGCTAAAAACCAAATTTGAAGCATAAATCCCTTATAGGTCTTCTGAAAATTAGATTTATTTTTTCATACTCAAGAAACAGTTGATGGCACCTTTGCTTCTTCATAAACATTTGTGCACACCTTCCCTTTGGAATTCTAATGCAACGCAAAGCAAGTTTGTTCAACAGACTGCGCGGTGTGATTATAGTTTTCAAAAGAACGACTGAATTTTTCGAATAGACAAATAAGGTGAATTAATATTTTACTGCGCTCCCTTTTCAAAGGTATGTCTAAAAAATGTGAAGATGGTCTGACCATAGTTTCTGGTTTCATAAAAATGCTCATGCGCACAGAAATCATGCCTGGGATTATGTTCTAAAACAAACAATCCGCTCTCTTCCAGAAGATGGCTATGCATGACCAGATCCGGAATCTCATCCAGCTTCGGAAGATCATACGGTGGTCCTGCAAAAATGTAATCAAACTGATCACGGCTACTCCTGACATACAGAAGATAATCGGAATGTACAATTCTGATCTTTGACTCGATGCCCCAGAGCCTGGCTTTCTCAGTAACAAACTGAACTGCTGGCTTGAATTTGTCCACATACACGACCTGTTGGCAGCCGCGGGAGATTATTTCGTATGAATGGGCACCGGTCCCTCCGAACAGGTCTAAAAATCGTACCTCCTCAAAATCAAGCCGGTTGTTGAGTATGTTAAAAAGTGCCGTTCGGCTAAAATCCGTGGTCGGCCGGGTAGGCCAGTGATCTGCCGGAGGATAAAAAGTTCTTCCTTTGAGTGTACCGCCGCTGATACGCATATTATGACATTTCAAACACGGTCAGAGGATTGAGATCCTCCACCCACACATGCTTAAAAAAAGGCTGAAGCATCGCATACGCTTCTCGCTTAAACTGTATCTCACCCATCAGTATGACGCGATCCCGGTTTGTATCATAAGATTTCTCCTGAAACAGCCTTGTAAGCCAGTACAATAACTCGGTAGCCCCCTGGTACTCAAATCCATGGGTATAACCAATCACATCTTCTTTTCGTACAAAGACCAATGCATGATGACGAATACAGATGACGAATAAATTAGCATCTTCTTTGGACTCAAAACTGCATCGGATTCCATCGATACGTTCACTCCAGTGCACTCCCCCGGAGCGAAATATCTCCTGCTGACGCTTGCGGATCAGATATTGGACCAGATCTGACGCGCTACCAATGATCTCCTCGTTAGGATAGCGTGGTAAAATATCTGACAGGGGTTTTCCCTGAAGCGGATGGACGTTGGCGAACTTGGTGCTGATGCTTACAAAGCGGTCTGGAACAAGGCTGGGGCTGTCGGCATATTCGTCAAGATCCTCCACCACCAGCGGTCTTGAGGTTTGGGCAACATAGGTGTTGCGTGATGTGAGAAGGCCGATCATCCCGAAGTCTGCGTTAGGTTATAATTTTACGCAAAATAAGTCAATTTTGCTCAAATCATGTCCCTTATAATCCTGGCGATCGAAAGCTCCTGTGATGACAGTTCTATGGCCATTCTCAGGGATGACCAGGTGCTGGCCAACCTGACCTTTGACCAAAAGATACATCAAAAATACGGTGGTGTGGTCCCGGAATGGGCTTCGCGCCAACACTTTGAAGCCATGTTGCCGCTCTACAGAGAGGTTTGTCAACAAGCCGGAATCAGCGCCCAAGAACTGAATGCCATCGCCGTCACACAAGGTCCTGGTCTGATGGGATCCCTGGTGGTGGGACTTGGATTTGCCAAAGGACTCTGCCTGGGCCTTGGCATTCCGCTCCTCCGAGTCAACCACCTCGAGGCCCACGTTATGTCGCTGATGATTGACGAACCTCGGCCCGTGTTTCCCTTCCTGTGCCTGACCGTATCCGGTGGCCACACGATGCTCGTGCTTGTTCGCGGTATTGGCGACATGGAGCTGCTGGGGACTACCATCGACGATGCGGCCGGTGAGGCCTTTGACAAGATCGGCAAAATGCTCGGACTCCCCTTTCCCGGCGGACCTGAAATCGACCGCCTCGCAGCACAGGGACAAGCTGTTTTTAAGTTTCCCGTGAGTAAGGCCGGAAGCCATAACTTCAGTTTTTCAGGATTGAAGACCAGCGTATTGTATTTTCTCAAAAAAAAGACTGCGGAGGATCCGGATTTTATCACAAAGAATCTAAACGATTTATGCGCCTCCGCGCAGTATACTATCATCGAGATGCTGACCCGCCCGCTGATGGTGCTGGCCGAAGAAATGAATATCAGCCAAATCGGTATTGCCGGCGGAGTTTCAGCGAATCGCGGCCTGCGCAACAGAATGGCGGAGCTCAGCCGGACGCAGGAATGGCAAGTATTTTTTCCGGCGCTGCAGTATTGTACGGACAATGCCGCGATGATCGGCATCACGGCATTTCATAAATTTAAAGATAATCTCGTCTCCGGATTGGATGTTGCTGCACTGGCAAGGTATCCGCTAACGCAAGCGGTACGGGGTTCTGGTTCAGGGGCGTAAGCTCTGGATTTTTCCAATGGGTGGATAGATCACCAGATTGGTCTCAGCCGGCTGAGGATTTCTGCGATAGACAGGATTTTTTGCTTCGCGAAGATGATCGATCGTCTTATTCAGGAACAACTCAAATTCCTTCAGTTCTTCGGGTGCACCATAGATATCTGTAATTATCTTGTCCACTCCATTGAGCCGGATAATCAGCGTGCGAACGGCCAGATCCGGAAGATCTTCGCCTGTCTGTGGATAACGATCCAGCAGTTGGTCTATGTGCAGTGCCTTCGCCCTGGCCTTGATGTTGGGCCATAGTTCTTCTGTGCTTAACTCCTTTTCTTGCGCTCCGCGACCGGTAAGCTCTGTGGGATGCCCGGATCTTGCGTAATCTTTGAGTTCGAAAGCACCGTCAGCGCTAAGCTTAAATTCAAATGCATCGCAGAAGCCAAAACAGGATGATTGTTTGTAAAATAATACCAGACCTTGATCTGGTTCAGGATTCAGCGGTTGAATGTCGGATGGATTGCAGCTACTGATGAACAGGAATATGCCTGCAAGGCCTAAGTGATACATATTTGTTTTCATTGGATAACAATTGATGGTGATTGAATAATGATTACTACCATCTATTCGGCAATTCGAAAAAAGTTATCTCTTACTATTCATTTCAGCATCAAAAAAACAATAGCAGCGTAATTCAGCGTTAAAAAAATTAATAAACGTTGTTGGATTCGAATCCTGGACAACAAAATCTAAAGTTTTGAATTGCTTTCATTTTTAAGATAAAAGTATCATTGCGATATTATTGCAAATATTCGTTATTTGCCACAGTAAGTGCTTCAATTCCATTACAGATGATCAAATGCTTATTCATATGAAAACACTGAACTAATCTGTTATGCTTTTTATTTTGTCCGCTTCCTACTTAAATTCTCAATACAAGGCAAAGCAAGATATAAATGAGGATAGTTACATAGAATTAAAAAAGTAAACTAATTGCTGGATCATTGGATACAAAAACATCTCTTACTGTAACCTTTACATATTCCAATTCGGGCAACCTTGATATTTATTTTGTTTCAATTCATATTAATATACTTTCCCAAAAATCAAGTGATGCAGTTTATTTGGTATTTAACGACCGCACAGTTGAAAAACTTCTGGTAACAAAATAAAAGGTTTCACTCCCAACATCTTCAGGTAGTTCATGAATCATATTCAATTCATTCCCTATAGATAAAAATATTGAAGATAAATTAAAGTATGTTGGTCTGAAAAATGTGAAGGTTGGAATAACTGAATATACTATTAAAAAGTCGGCGAACAAGCAACAGGCTGCTTTGCTGAATTGTATTAATAAAAAGAAGTCAGAGTTCTAACATAGACGTTATAGCCTCGATTGCCCTGTAATAGCCAATTATACGCCGTCACATTTTTTACCATTTTTTTAAATGGTTTCCTAGACCACTTGGTTTAATAAGCCGAGATAAATTTGCGTTTAGTATTTTATTTGAATCCATAATTTTAATCGTAATTTTAACTATACCTCTGTTCCAATTTAGGTAAGTATTGCAGAAAGACACTTAATTTTATGTTGAAGGAGTTCATAATCATAATGTTCTACTCTACTCCCAACATACTAACTTTAACCCATGAAATCCTACCTCTCCCATTCGTTCGACCCGCAGGAACTGCCCGCTGTCTTTGACGAACTGCCGCTCTGGTCAGCACCTTTTGGTCTACGCCTGCTCGATGCAATAAATTACACACCGGGACTTTGCATGATTGATATAGGTTGCGGCAACGGATTCCCGCTGACGGAACTGGCGATGAGGTTAGGACCAACATCAAAGGTCTATGGTATTGATCCATGGACCGAGGCGCTCGCACAGGTCAGAAGAAAACTGAATTACTACGATATACATCATGTACAGCTAATAGAGGGTGTCTCGGAACACATCCCGCTGGATCTGGAAAGTATTGATCTGATCACCAGCAACAACGGACTCAACAATGTATCCGATGTCAGACTTTCAATTGCGGAATGCGCGCGCGTGCTGCGCACCGGAGGACGAATGGTACAGACCATGAATACGGCGGGTACGATGATTGAGTTTTATCGTGAGTTGGAACATTACCTTATCGAATGCGGACTTGAAGAATGTGTGGAAGCGATGCACCATCACATCCGCGGCAAAAGACCGCCGGTGGCAGAAATCGTAACAAAAATGCAGGCTTGCGGCTTCCGTATCGAGGCCATCCATCCGCATGAATTTCATTACCACTTTGCCAATGGAACCGCCATGTTCAACCACTATTTTATCCGGCTCGCCTTCATGGATTCATGGAAAAAATTAATCCCCGAGGACCGCATAGAAGAAGCCTTCGATTACCTTGAAAATACCTTTAACAACAAGGCAGCTGCAGCAGGAAGCATCAGGCTGACCATTCCTTTCGTACTCATCGATGCCGTAAAAGATAAAGTTATTTAACTTCTACTACTCGTAATTGATAACAGGCGCAACAATCGGTTAATTATTTTAAGGTTATCTTGTTTCCGTGAGCAACGCTATTTCCACTTGCTGGTCCCTGCTTCCTCTATAGTCAATTTAATACCTAACTAAAAACAAAAAGCCCAGAAGGGGTTTAAGATTTGTAGCACCGGGCATAGCCCAGACCAATATTAAGTAGCAAATAGTAAAGAGCTAATTCATTTTCGTTGAACTAAATGAGTCCAGAACATAATAATATCATTCTTTACATCGGCGATCAATGGGAGTCTTTTTAATTTCGGTTAATAAAAGAACTGAGGATTATCATTTTTAGCGAATTAATAACAAGGCCACAAACTTTACTATTTACTGATTACTATTTACTATTATTTCGGGCGGCATTTTTGAGCGAAGCTTGCAAAAATGATGACAAAATGGAATCACATTCTTGGGTATTAAAAATGGTATTCCATACATCGCAATATAAGAGGAATATGTTCAGCCATAAGTATCCACTAAACCATTCACCGGATGCTAATTGCAATGATGAGGGATTGATTGATCGTTCATTCAATTTCACTTACTTTTTGTGGCCAAAAAGTAACAAAAAGACTTGTCGAAAAAAAGCGATTTTTGCTACTCAAAACCACGGATGATTCTCGGCATACATAACGCTCCATGATTACTTAGTTTGAAAGACTTGCTCTTCACTTATTCACTGGAAGCCTCGAATCACCGCTATCGCTGGTTTTTCGACGCTTTTGTATAGTACTGGTTGTGATATAACGGATATTAATAAAGTATTCTATATAGCTGTAAATAATTGAAAGATTTTTAAATATGAAATTAAATATTGTTTAGAATAATTTGAAGAGCAATACGCTTTATCATTGATCAATAAC
>JAIBCI010000124.1 GCA_019694255.1 Saprospiraceae bacterium | reverse complement strand
CTACAGATATAATAGGCATTTAATGAATGGTGATATTTTCGACAACTTAATGATTCGAATGGTAAAGCATAAACCTGCTTATTATAAAATGCTTAGAGTAAGTTAAATGCCTAATTCAGTAAATTAAATTCTTCGTTTGTCAAATTATCAGAATCTTCACATACACGAGAGTCCCAATCCTTTTTATATTTCCATGTTGTCATTATAGGTATACTATACAACCAATTTTCCAAAATATCGCGGTTTGCACATGATAAAAATTCGATCGCTCTTTTATAATCACCATCTGAATTGAATCTGAGAATTCCGTTCTCAATACTATATACACCTGGTTCACAAATTTCCGTCCGTTGAGATAAAGTTTTTCCTATATCAACGTTGCTTGTTTCGATTTTATTACAACTTAGACCAATGATGAGTGAAATAAAAAGTAAAAGTTTAAGAATAGAGAATTTCATATTATTATTTAAGTAAGTTTATTAAGACCACCAAAACTTTTGATCAGGGTGTGTATGATGGTACTATGATAAATAGTTTATTATTATCACCCATAAATTAACATATATAATATTTATAGTTAGCGCTAAAACAAATAATATTAATAACTGAAACAGGTATTAAAAAAAAATAATAAAATTTATTTACTTAACAAAAGTAGAAGCCATATGATAACCCGTTCAATTTGTCGTTATCAAGCGTTGTTTCCTAAGCAAATGATTACAATGACAAAGACAAAACAATAACCCCTAAAGCGCGGCATATATCAAACGAATGCTCCATTTGGCTGTACGAATTCTCTGAAACAATAAAGTCATTTAAAGATAATTAATAGAAAAAACAATTATCTTCGCTGCAAATCAAACGAAATGAATAAACAGATCATTGCAACACTTGTCGGCGCCGCCCTGCTCTTCCTCTGGCAGTTTCTTTCCTGGGCCATCCTGCCGGTGCATCAGGCCATGTACGGATACACACCCAATCAGAGTCAGATTATGACTGCACTGAACCAAAACCTAACCGAAGAAGGCACTTACATGCTTCCGAACGTACCACCCGGCACCTCGCATGAACAGGCGGAGAAGGACATGGAAGTCAACAAAGGCAAACCCTGGGCAATGATCAGTTATCACAAATCTTTTGATGCCAGCATGGGCATGAATATGTTTCGCGCCTTTTGCATTGACATGATCTCGGTATTTCTCCTCATACTACTGTTGATGCGAATGACCTCCATCGATTACCGCACGACCATCATCAGTTCTGTTTCCGTCGGAATCATCGGATACTTAACCATACCCTATCTCAATTCTATTTGGTTTAACGAATCGTCCATAGGATTCCTTGTGGATGCGTTGGTATCCTGGGGTGTGGTCGGACTTTGGCTAGGGTGGATACTTGGAAGGAAATAGTATCTGGACTGAAGCAGTAATTAAATTGCATCATTTGAGAATTGTCAATATGTCTAGGTTTATGTTTTAATCAATTATCTTAAGAACAAATTACCATGTGGAGTCTTATCAAATCTTGGTCATACGCCATCGCCATGACAGCCAATATCATCGCGATTCTGGTAGCATTATTTTTTATTATTTCTGACGCGATTAAAGGCCTATCCTACAAAAATAATTCATTGATGCTGGCTACACTGGCCATGATGGGTTGGGTAGGAATCTGTCATTTTTTGAGAACCAGCGGCAAGACCGATCTATCCACTAATATGGCCATGCTTCCTGCCATTCCCATTCTGGGGTATGCGCTATTGATCCTATTGTTCATTATTCTTAAGCCAGATATGCGATAGCTTGGTGCGGGACTGACTTTAATTGACCACATTATTTCCGAACTGGACCCTGTATCACAAATAAATCCTTAAACCCGACACACGATCAACGATTGATGGTTACTCCATTCTGTGCGTTGCATCAAATTTTGCGGTGCGCGGATGAAAAGTCATCCAGCTTCCCCAAAATTCCTGATATGACTGGATGATGTTCAAATCCGGAACTGAATCCACCAGAGCGTGACCCAAAAAATCAAATAGATGCCCACCGTATTCAATATGACCCAGTGAATCGATTTTCATTTGGATTTTTTCCGGACGCTCGAAGGCAATAAAACTTTTGTTATCTGAATCCAGCACGATGCCAATTTGTCTGGCACCGATCTGATCATTGATCATACGCAATTTGACCAGATCATTCCAGTCATACGCTTTTGCCAAAGTATCCACCACTACGCCGATGACCCAGGATTTCATCTGCCAGGGCAGACTATCGCGCCGCGTCAGCCGACTTTTACTTTTTCCGTTTTCGAATCTGGCGAGGGAATCGAATTTACTTTTTAAAGTCTGATCTTCCTGCATAATCAGACTTTCAGGATAAAGCTCCAGCCATTTGCGCAAGGACATTTGCTGCGAAGGATATTCCGCAAGCATCTCCCCTTTCAACGGACCTGTGATGGCTATACCATTGGATTGTCTCCACCAGCTCCCCGTTCTTTGATCTTCAAACATCGCATTGTAATGATCCATACCGACCAATCTGAAATTTTCATGCAACCCCTTTACTTCCGGAACATAAACCCTGCCTGTTCTGCATACACTGCAATAAGTCATCATCAATTCTTTACCGCCCACCTGATCCAGTACCTGATGATGGTAGATCAGGTATTGTACAGGATATGCCTTTGCCACGTCCTGATGTGTTACACCCAGGATGAGCCGATCCAAACTCACTTTGTTTTCTTTTTGATTTTTAAATTCCAGCTTCGCGGGCTGCAAAAACATATGGTCAGCAGACATATTATGATTGATATAATAAATGACTCCAGAAATCAGAATGATCACGCTCCATGTTATCCAGTTGCGACCCGTTTTTAATAAACCTACCAGCCCATAGATCATGCAAGCAGTAAAGAAAAACCGAAACAACCAACGCTTGGTAAAAAGAAAATATGCGAGATCGACACTATTGATTTCCTGACTTCCAGGCATTGGCATAATGAAATACACGTTAAAAAATTCAAATGCAGCAAGGCCCAATGCCGCCATGTAAAATACCCATTTTTTCATGTTTGATTTTTAACGATTCAATTTTGGATACCAGTGCTTCGCGATCACCGGATCAACCGGCGCAGGAGGTTCCTGAAGATCAATATCCGGAAAAAGCTTTGTCTTATACCCTGCGAAATCCCGGGCCCACTCTTTATGATGATAAACACATACCGGAAGGCAGATGGAACAATAGTTATGTTTTGCAAAATAAGGAAAACACCTGCCGGTATCAACCACATAACGATCATTACCCAGGTGATCTTTTCCGGCTTCCGGCGACCGATGATCCGGTATGGCTTTGGCAGGACAATAAATTCTGCAGGCCTTACATTTATCACAAAACGCTGCAATCCCTGCATCAATGGGATGATCCAATTGCAATGGCATATCGGTGATGACACTTCCCAGCCTAAACATTGGCCCCATTCTCGGATGTATGATGGATCCATGCCTTCCCAATTCGCCAAATCCCGCCTTCAACGCCAGTGGAACATGCAACACATCGCTATCACCGATGGGATGTTCGACCACACAGGGATAACCCAAGCTTCTAATAAATTCTGCTAGCTGTATAACCGTTTCGCCCAGGGTATAATAAACCCTCAGACATTCCACTGCTGAATCATGTGAAGGCACATTTTGAAATTGCCGCCAGAGCATCTGCTGTCCAACGACGATCGCATATTTTTCATAAACTCTTCGCCCCTGATAGATATCGGTCGGTTCGATTTCTGCAATCCCGACTTCACCCGCCCCCAATTCGAATGCCTTTGCCTTAATCGCTTCTGATGCTTCTGCCATGGAAGCAAAAGTGGTCACATGAGGATTTACCGTTCCGACAAATCTGGGATACTGTAATTCTTTGATTTGTCGTAGTATTTCATCCACTTCAGAGATATGAATACTCCTTCCGCCAATGGATTGATACCAGGCCTCCCAGGCAAAAGCCGGAGGCGATTGAGCTGGCAGCATCGAATGTTCTGATGGCGTAATCTGACGATGCATTGAATGATTACTTCAATGATAAGGTACAAGTGTGATGAAACTCACTCTTAACCCGAACAACGATTTCTTTCATAAGCCGGATTTCAAATGTCACAGGGCATAAATACCGCATCTTGCCCTCGGGATACATGCAGGCTCAAAAATAGAAACAGTGTCTGGATGCTCTTTCAATCTTTGACCAACGGTTCCTTTCGTTTGACCAGTGACATGCGTTGAGACGAAAGGGTCCGCAATCTTCGAATCAAAATATTAGTACCGAGTGCGAAGCAAACAAACTTCTACTCGAAATATGCCTCTTCAAAAATAACCATGAAAGTACTTTGAAGTAATTTTCACTTCTTAATGTTTATGATTGGTTGTTAGTCCAGGCCAATATTGGGCAACAAGCTTTAAGAAGTCGTAAATTAGAGTTATAATTTTTGTCTTTATGAATTTATATGGCAAATTACGCAATTTTTGATTTGCATAAAATTACTAGCAACCGAAGCAAACTTTAACTAACAGACCATATCTCAGAATGGGCGACAAATACCAGCATAGCCTTGAATGGGCGAAATATTAATCCCATACGAATCGCTAAAAACCAAATTAAAATAAAGAAAGATGACCTTAGCCCTGAAAGGGCGATTAATGTCAGCATCGCAAGATGCAAGTCTATATACTTTGGCATAGCCGTATCCGTCCAACGAAGAACCTAAACCTTATGAGTACGCTAGTTATGCAGCAACGGTTCAGCAATTCGATTAATGGGACGATTTTTGATTTAGGTTAAGATATCCTTTAGCCATTCATAGGGGCTGATATTATTCATTTTGAAGGTTCCGAATAATGAATAGATCATTGCAAATCTTTGAGCGGATTCCTGTGACATTTCATCTAGGAAGTATTTATTGCCCCGGCAAGAGGTCTTTAGCTATTCTCAATGAGGTTATTGTCTATTTCTACCTCACCCTGATCTGTATTTTTGTTCAACTTTGATCATCTTGTTAATGTATAAGCGATAGCTTTTCCAATGGGGCTTTGTGGAAGAATATTGCTCATCGATTGTTGATCGATGTATTCTTTAATTTTCTCAAGTTGTATTTTACTCTTTTCTTGCTGATTTGTTTCGTAGTTCGCTACTGCAATTTTTATCCAAGCAGTATTGTTCTACTTCATACAGTATTTGAATTTTTCGGAGCCTATATGTTGCTCTTTGGGGATCATTTTCTTTTGCTGATCAAAGTATATTCAGGCATGTGCCCGACAATTGAATAATTCAAAGTCCGGCTTATACTTCAACTGTTCACATACCTTCCATCCATCCGTTTAAAGCTTTCCATTCAATTTCTCCAGATCATTGTTCCTACTTTCTCCACTTCTTCCTTTTTGATAAGAGAATAGTACCGAAATTTCTCTGGAGCACTGCTTACCTACATAAATCCTAAGTCTACACTACCTTTATTGGCTACTCTTTACACTTTAATCGGCGTATCATCTTTTTTATATAAGCTTGTTGAAGCACTTCTTTCTTGCTACTTAATAAACGGGTACTAGTAATTCCAAAATAATGTTGGACGGATTCTCCAAGGCTTGACCTACTAATATCTACTTGATGCAGTCTCTTGAATTGGCCAAGTGGACGATACCATGTAACGCGGTCCAAATATTTCTACATGATGGCATCCACCATTAAACCTAGACCGAATGTTGATTTGTCTATAGTACGAACCGGCATCGATACCATTTTCACTTCTTGCAACCCAAATTTTTCAATAGCAGCATCTTATTCCGATTGTCAAATCTTGAATTATTTCTGATGCTTAATAACTATTCCCGGATTATAAAATCAGTCAAATAATTATGATTTAAAATTCGTGCGCAAAAGGTACAAACCAAAGATGTGTGCGTAGTTAAATCATATCAAAGTTGCTGATCGACTTGCTACCGCACAATGGCAATCTGAACCCGCAATTGGCAGACTTGAAAGAAATCAAACATGGAGTTATTAAAATCTGTAGCTACTTGTTGCTGCCAAGATAGGCAACAATCAGGAGCCCAATTTATCACATAATATTTGAGAAGTTTGTCGCTCAATTAGGTCTTAAAATAAAAATTTTCTTAGTGGCAATATTTAAAGAATTACGGAGCGTAGCCAAATAAATTCCAGTATCATGAGGGGCTTCTATTTTAAAAATATCCCCTAAAAAACTAGTACGGGCAACGATTATCCCATTTAGATTTCTAATTTCTAAAGTGTACGAATCATAATTGGCATGTATTTCCAATTCGGAATTATTTTGAAAAATTTCGAACGTCACATTTTTTCGTAATGAATATGTAGCGGTCTGAACACAGTCAAATACAGGTTTAAGAATGGTATTCATTAACTTAGGAAAGTCTACACCAATATCTTTATTGTCAGATCCCCGACCATGATATTTACTATCTTGACGCAAAGCATAGTTGAGGTAATTATTACTACCATTTGGATAATCAACAAATCCTACTGACTGACTTTGAACTGGAAAATAATTTTTACTTAGCATGGTCAAAGGAAGATAATTTAAGGAGTCCCCCGAAATGAACACATTTGAATTGAAATTATACAGATTGTCTTTGACGTTAGGCAAGTATCGCTCTATAACCTTACTTCCTCCCCTGGCGAAACCCGGGCCGTATATGCCTTGATAGCCTCCTTTGGATAAAGTACAATTAAAAATGTTGTTCGTAATTTTAATGGAAGTACAGGTATCATATAACCAACTGATAGCGCCAGTCTGAAAGACTGTGTTGTGATTGATGATGATATCCTTTGGCTTTCCTTGTTTGATAAATATTCCATCGTTTGGACCATAAATATTTAAATCGCCGAATTTCTCTCCATTAATATCTTCGAACAAATTGTTTTCAATCAATATTCTCATCGATGTATTGCTCGGATAGGCATTATCATCTTTTCCTGAAATACTAATCCCTGCTCCGCAATGCCTAATGATATTATTTCTTATAGTTACATCAGATACATCAGCTTGGGGAGATTGTCCATTTTCATTTCGAACAGTTAGTACCATTGCATAACCACTTTGTCCAATAGGAAGATCAGCCCATGAATTTTCAAGAATATTACCTTCAAATAGTATTTTGCGACCAGTCTTTAGTTCAAACAAATTCTTAATCATCCAATGCTTTCCTTGATAATTGGGATGATCGGTTCTCCATTGAAGAGGCTTATAGAGATAATTATTTAAAATCTCAATATTGGAAGGAACTAAATTTTTTATTTCTGCAGGGGCGCCACCAAATAAAATATTTTCTCCAGACGCCTCAAGATAATTATTAATAATTTTAAATGGACCCGATCCATTTATTCCACTTATTGCTTGTGCATCAAATCCTACACTGTGAAAGTCTGACACATAACTATTTATTATGGCTGCCTCTTTACAATCCAGCCTCACACCAAATTTCATGATGTCCGCTTTAGAATGTCCATGGATATAGCATTGATCGATGATAAATTGATAAGGTTCTAACAAAGTGTCATTCTGGATACTGGAATTATAACCTCCTCCAAGCAATACTAATCCATAATTATTGAGCACCGAGGTGTCTGCTGTGATTTCAATTCCGATAAATCGATAATGATGTGCCTGATGGGATGTATAGATTGCCGGAATCCCCGATTTATTGGTAGTAATAATTTTAGGCATATGTTTGGAGTAGGAGGGATCAATCCGGAAATTTGGTGGTGGCAATAATCCGACTTCTGATGATCGAATGATAATCCATTCGTTTCCATCTTTTTTCGGTAAGTTATAACTACCCTTAAATTCTGCTCCTGCATCTAAAACCAAGATGGTGCCGGATTTAGCTTCATTAATAGCTTTTTGAAGATCGGAGTAGTCTCTATTAAATGGCCCCACTGTTTTGACAATGTAATTTTTTGTTTCAGGTAAAGTAGTTATAATATCGCAGGTTTGAGGAAGCGCTGGAAGAATTTGACTGAAACAATGGCTATATAAAAATAGAGTTAATAAGGCCGCTTTTATTATATTTTCTAATATCATGGCAGGAAATTTATCAAGATTTGACAAATATAGTATTTTTATATATAATTATTTATTATATGAATTTTAAGGCAGTCCAAAATACTTCCCACAATGTAGTATTTTAGCCAACTCTATTTTTAAACTTTAACAAACCAGCATATTATTTATTGGGAAATAATCTTTACAGAGCATATGGAACTGGATGTATATTTGTAAGTGAACTATTTTTAAAAGTCAAATTAAATCTTTTCAAACCAAATTTAATTTTGTATGCTAAAATGTAATACCATAGATGAATATATAGAGCAAACTCCAAAGGATGTACAGATCATTCTCCGTAAAGTTAGAAAGTTAATTTCTGAATTGGCTCCGGAAGCTTCGGAAAAGATGGCATACGGTCTGGCTACATTTTATTTAAATGGTAATTTGGTTCATTTTGGAGCAATGAAAAATCATTTGGGATTTTATCCGTCCCCGTCAGGAATTAAAGCTTTTGAAAAGGAATTAGAGGGAAAGTATATGTATTCTAAAGGTGCTATTCAATTTCCTTATGACCAGGAAATACCCTATGAACTCATAGGTAGAATAACCAGATTTAGAATCAAGGAAAATCGAAGCAAGGATTAAAATAAATTATTGTACAGAAAGGCATTGATTTTTCTCATGGCATTCATTTCAATTAAATTGAGACTACTACAATTAAATGCTTTTGTTAGTTCTGGAAAAACCGTGTTAAGGCAAAGATCAAGTAAATGAATAAATTCTTTGCTGGTCATTTACTTTTTTGCGCAAAGCAAGAATCTAATAAAAAATAATCAGGTGGTAATTAACTGAACGGATTCGTATAGCCCTGAATGGGCGAAATATTAATCCCATACGTGTCGCTCATCAAACTCTGAATTATATTTTCAAGAAAACTAATATACTCTTATTCGAAAGTCTACACTCTCATGAATAAAATTTGACTAAGTATAATTCAATGCATGATACCCTCATTAATTATTATCTTGCATTGCCAATGTGACTGGATACGCCCTGTCAGGAGTATTTAATTGCTTCATTTTAACGCAGGGATTCACCCTGCTTTGGTCATTGCACCCCATTCGGGGCTTAATTTATTTTTCATTTTGTAAAATGCAATTTTTTTTCAAAAAAAACATCAAACTTTTACTACCTCCTAAATTTTCATATTTCCAATAAGCATTCTTGCCCCGCAAAGAATTCAACATCTTGTAATATCCCTACTCATAATACACCCCCTTAAAATATCCATTAAAGAACCGAATCTTTTCAGGCTCGAATGGGTTTCGCTTCGGTCGCTTATTGGCATAGATATAGCTAATGGCAAAATGTCCCTCCACCATTCTATTGACTGTATCCAGTGCCGTAATCTCGATCTTGTTGTTCACCGCGGTAGTATCTGCATAATACTCGTCAATGATTACATCGTCATCATTGGTGGAATATTCACTTCCTATTACATTTGATTGGCTATTATTAGATGCTAAAATCTGATAACAACCCTTTGCAAACGGTAAATTTGAGAAAATTATAATCTCATAAATAATACTATCTTCATTGCGTCCTGAAAAAAAAATTGACAATAATTTTCCATTATTATATCTATTACCACCTGATTTAAAAAAAGAAGTATCATTCACCTTAATTGCAAATCCTTTATCTTTATAATTCCAGTTTTTACTGGTGTACACCTTGGTCAATGAATCTGATATGCTCTCAGTCTCAATGCATGGTTCTTTTAAAGGAGGCATGTCTTTTTGACAGGAGAATAATATTATCCATATGAATAAAAATATAAATTTGGTTTTCATGCTTATCTTATAGCATATTTATACAATACAGCATCACAATTCCGCTCACTTCCTCCTCGAGACAGACTCCTGACTCACGACTCACGACTCACGACTCACGACTAATTTACAATATTACAATGAAACTCCCCGTTGAAAAAACGAACTACCGGAAGATTCCAGGGTCGATTGTTGGTCAGCCTGCGAAATGTAGCCATAAACTTTCCGGCCATTCTTCCAGTCTCAACATTGAGCGTATCAATTTGCAGATAGTTGTTGTCTTTGGATTCATCCAAAGTATATCTATCTTCACCAGCATCATAATCAACTGCATTATAGATAAACCAGCTATGGTCTTGCGTTGGAATGCTCAGTGCCGACAGACAAAAAATTGAATCCGATTTTGAAAAGTTCATTGTCATTTCTTCCTTTTTGTATTCTTGCCAAGGCTCACTTGGAATGAGCAAGTAAGTTGTCAATAAAATTGAATAATTCTCATTATTGTAATTATACCCTTGAGCTGATGCTCTCCATTCCTTATTAATTTTCATCGCCGTAGCATACCCATCTTTCTCTTTCCCCGATGTCCAAACATAGAATCCGGTATCTAAAGATGTGATGGCTTCGTGCGGAACGCAGTCGGTCGGCACCGGAACTGGGCAATCGCGATGACAGGAGCAATAAAATGTGATTATGCATGGTACTATAATCCAATAGATATTATTGAACTTTCTATGTACAATTTCTAAACTTATGAATGACTGCATTATCTGGAATTGCTGCTTGCCTTTGATAACTTTGATTATACATACAAGCCACTAAATTACGAAACATCCAACATATTATCTCAGAAAGATGACTCTTTAAGTTCCAACTTATGCACTTGTATCCTACTCATAATAAACCCCCTTAAAATATCCATTGAAGAATCTAATTTTATAGGGTTCAAATGGATTGCGTTTTGGTCGCTTATTGGCATAGATATAGCTGATGGCAAAATGTCCCTCAACAATTCTATTGACTGTATCCAGTACCGTAATCTCGATCTTGTTGTTCACCGCGGTAGTATCTGTATAATACTCATCAATTGTCACATCGTCATCATTGGTGGAATATTCACTTCCAACTGCAAAAGTTTGGGATATTTTTGGTTCGACAATTTTATTACAACCTATTGAAAATGGTAAATTGGTAATAAATATTGTTTCATATATTATGCTATCCTTATCTCGCCCAAAAAAGGAAATTGACATTGATTTTCGATTATTATATCTTCTGCCTCCTGCCTTGAAAAACGAAGTATCATTCACCTTAATTGCAAATCCTTTATCTTTATAATTCCAGTTTTTACTGGTGTACACCTTGGTCAATGAATCTGATATGCTCTCAGTCTCAATGCATGGTTCTTTTAAAGGAGGCATGTCTTTTTGACAGGAGAATAATATTATCCATATGAATAAAAATATAAGTTTAGTTTTCATAACAGAAGATTCTATAATTTTTAATGTTACCGGATGTTTTGACCAATTGGATAAAATAAATACCCAATGGTAGATTTTGTATATTTCTACTCTTAGATATAAGCTTACCATCCAATGCATAGATTGAAAAATCTATAATTTCTTCTTCCTGCGCATCAAAATAATATTTCATTCCATTGATTGACGCATATGCATTTCTTTTTGCAACATATCGCTCTTCAGCCTGAGCCTGCTGTGTAGGACAATTTTTACAATTCGCTTTTCTGGTCAATTGAATAAGCTCGTGATCATCACTCTCTACTGTCACTCTGATAAATAAAAAGCCCGGATCAATGACATTGCAGACATTGAAATTTATCCCTGAAGAGGATGAAATAAAAACCGCGTCATTGAAATTTCCTGTCTTACTGTATTCCCAGGTATAGGTATAGGGTGGTTGACCGGGAAATCCTTGCTCAGGACTCCTCACTACAGCTTGTATATTGTATTGCCCGCACATTCCTGATGAGCTCCGCATAGTTAACTGCATCTTGTTCTCCAATTGATGGTTGGCCACCACACAGCCGGTCGTTCTGATCTTGCCAGCATTGTTGTTGTTGATATTACCCGTAGCATAAGTCTGAGCATACTTTGCCTCAGGATCTGAGTAATGCAATATATAAGGCCTGAGTCCTGAATTCACCAAAGTGTACTTATCATTGCTAGTCTTCCAGGCAAAGGAACAATCTTGCGGATCCGGTGGATTACCCGCAACCCTACGCTGATGATGGGCTTCAAACAGGTGACCTGCTTCATGTGCCAACGTAAAATCAGGGGCATCAATGTAAGGCACATCAATGATTCCACGTGCACGATCCGGATCCACAACTTCATTACCGACATGACCAAGATAGTTATAATTATGATCAGTAATTAAAAATAACAGATCCGCTCTATGCGATACTCTTAAAATATTTGCTTCTTGATCATTTCTTAAGTTTAGTACATCTAATCGAATATCACCGGAGCCGTCATAGCCAGTAAAATTGTAATAATCCAATTCGATTTCAATTCTATGAGGAATGTACGAATTTCTGAAGGCCAGATTGATATTTTCAGCCCATTTTTTGGCCAGGGTCTTGATTTCTTCCCTGTTGGGCAGCTTGGCTTCGGCTTGCGGAGTGATCAATAGTAGAATCCGTATTATGGTGGCACAACTGGTTGATGAACAACCATAAACCACTTCCGCATTCTCATTATAGACCTCTTGTTCTATATCACAGGCAGGCCTGCCTGCAGGACTATCACTGTGCTTTACACAGATACAACTATCTGCCTTCAGTGGAATAAATTCAATAAAATACCCTGGATAATATACCGTTGCGGATCTCGAATGACCGTTGGATACTACGGTAATCCAACCCTCTGACCCTACAAATCTACCAGCGTAGGTATAATTGGAATCATTTTCATACTGATAGTCTGTTGGCTCTACAAGTTGATTACTTATACTTCCCTGAACATTCAAAATAAAGTGCGCTGAGTCATCCAGATAATCCGGTAATTGACCCAATATTGAAAAGCAATAATCAAGTGTACTCGTGTCATTCATTTTATAATTAATGAAAGTATTGGTCCTGGAATCAAAATCATCGGAATCGTAAGTGTAATATTCGATGAATGAACTTCCCTGTGCCTTTAGTTGATGAATATTAAGAAATACTAGAGAGAGAGAGAGAGAGAACGTTAATGAGTTGTTTCATAAGGGTTTCTTTTGTTCAAAGTTAATGATCATTTTCTTTTTTATTCATTTTTAAGCATGCTAAATTTTTGTGCATGCACTTACTAAATATTTGTATCATCTTTGGGCGAAGTTATAGCGCAAGGCAGGCTCGCGTCTCTTGATCCCGATCACTGCGTTTTTCGGGACAGGCTCGCGACTCTTGACTACTGACCATTGACTACTGACTATTAAATTTGGACCGTCACATCGTACATATCGACCTCGACACCTTCTTCGTCTCCGTGGAGCGACTGATCAATCCGAAGCTCAACGGCAGACCCGTACTGGTCGGCGGCACAGGTGACCGCGGCGTCGTCGCCTCCTGTAGCTACGAGGCCCGCAGTTACGGCATACACTCCGCCATGCCCATGAAGATGGCGCGACAGCTCTGCCCCGAGGCCGTCATCGTCCGCGGCGACCACGAGCAGTACAGCAAGTACTCCAACATCATCACCGAGATCATCCGCGAGGATGTCCCACTCTATGAGAAGACCTCCATCGACGAATTCTACATCGACCTCAGCGGCATGGATCGCTATTTCGGTTGCTACAAAATGGCCACCGAACTACGCCATAAAATCACCCGCGAGACCAACCTTCCCATCTCCTTCGCCCTGTCATCCAACAAAACCGTCTCCAAGGTCGGCACGGGCGAAGCCAAACCCAACGGCCAAAAAGAAATACCCGCCGGCACCGAAAAACCCTTCCTCGCACCACTCTCCATCAAAAAAATCCCCATGGTCGGTGACAAAACCTACCAGCTCCTCCGCAACATGGGCATCCTCCGCATCCACACCCTGCAGGAAATGCCGCGTGAACTCCTCGAGCAGGTCCTCGGCGAAAACGGCAGCGTCATCTGGAAAAAAGCCAACGGCATCGACAACACCCCCGTCATCCCCTATTCTGAAAATAAATCCATCTCCACCGAACAGACCTTTCAACAAGATACCATCGACGTCACCGCACTGCGCCACATCCTCATCGGCATGTGTGAAAAACTGGGCTTCCAGCTGCGCAGCGAACACAAACTCACCGGTTGCATCACCGTCAAAATCCGATACTCCGACTTCAATACCTACACCATGCAGACCCGCATCCCCTACACCTCCATGGACACCGTCCTCATCCGCCACAGCAAAGACCTCTTCGACAAACTATACCAGAAACGCATGATGGTGCGACTCATCGGCGTGCGCCTCAGCCACCTCGTCTACGGCAAACAGTCGTACAACCTCTTTGAAGATACCACCGAACTGATCCAACTTGATATCGCAATGGACAGAATCCGGAAGAGGTTTGGAACTGATCTGATACAACGGGCAGTGGGTAGACGGATATGAATTATGAGTTATGAATTATGAGTTATGAGTGAAGAAAAAAACATACTAAAGACAAAATCCATTGACTTTGCATTAAGCTGTATCCGCATCTCAAAAGAATTGATGGATTCCCAAAAGGAGTTCATTTTAAGCAAACAATTTCTGAAGTCGGGCACATCGATTGGCGCCAACATACACGAAGCGCAAAACGCCGAAAGCAAAGCCGATTTTATCCACAAACTAGCCATTGCTCAAAAAGAATGCGGCGAAACAATATATTGGATAACACTACTCCAAAGATCCTGCTATATAGATCTTACATCATCAGCTTAACAAAGAAGCACTCGAAATCACGAAAATAATAAGAAGCATAATACTGACACTGAAACAAAATAATTCCAAATTTTACAAATAAATAAATCAATTATGGCCATCATTTTTTTTCTTCTTTATGTATTGATCATCAAAGATGTCAATAATAAAATTTCACACTTACCTATCAAAAAATTATATCAAAAATAAATCACGAACCAGACCCTTCAAGACAACCTCTTCATTCACAAAAAAATGGAAAGAATCGCTGTTGCAGCTTATTCTTGAAGCAATTCAAAATTTGATACATTGTACTCGACAGTACTTCATAGCGGACTATTTCCGTACCCATTCATAATTCATAACTCATAATTCATAATTAGCCAACGATCTCCGTACCCATTCATAATTCATAACTCATAATTCATAATTAGCCAACGATCTCCGTACCCATTCATAATTCATAACTCATAATTCATAATTAAATAAGTTCATCGTCAAAAAAATTGCTTTCCAACTGCCTCACCTACTACTCCTTATGCTACGGCACCTTCTCCGTGGAAGAGCTCTTATCCGAACTGCGCCGGAACGGATACTCCACTTTTGCACTGACGGACATCAACAACACATCAGCTTGCCTGGACGCCATCCGGATGAGCAGGGATTACGGTCTCAAGCCCGTGATGGGAATTGATTTCAGAAATGGCGTCACGCAAAAGTACGTAGGGCTCGCGCGCAACAATACGGGCTTCCGCGAACTGAATGAACATCTGTCAAAACATCTGCACTCCGGCGAAAAATTTGACGAGACGGCACCGGAATTTCACCATGCCTACATCATTTATCCTGCCGAATCGTACCGCGGCTGGCCATTGCGCGACAACGAATTCCTTGGCATACCCATCCGCCTGTTATCCCGGCTTGCCTTCCTGCCGGTGTTGCAGAAGCACAGGTCGCGATGGGTGGCCATGCAGGAGACCGTCTTCGCTTCCAAAAAACAGTATAACGCGCACCGTCTCATGCGCGCCATCGACTGCAACGTACTCCTCAGCAGGTTGCCAGCGGAACAGCAGATACAGCACTTCGAGCCCATGCTTTCCTTTGCCGAGATGAGAAAAGCGTACGCAGACCTTCCGCACATCATCGACAATACACAGGGAATGCTCGCCGACTGCAGCATCTACTTTGAATTCGGCAAACTGGCCAACAAAAATCTGCGCTACTACACCACGCACGCAGCAAGTGATCTTCGCCTGCTGCGCAAATTGTGTGAAGACGGACTTCCCTACCGATATCCACAGCCAACGCCGGACGTACACCGACGATTAGAAAAAGAACTCGACATCATCGGCCAGATGAATTTTGCTTCTTACTTTCTGATCAATTGGGACATCGTGCGTTACGCACAACACAAGAATTACTACTACATCGGTCGCGGCAGCGGCGCCAACAGCATGGTCGCCTATCTGCTGCGCATCACCGATGTGGATCCCATCGAACTCGAACTGTATTTTGAGCGGTTCATCAATCAGTTCAGAAGCAATGCACCGGATTTTGATCTCGACTTTTCATGGACAGACCGAGACGACATCACGCGATATATTTTCGAACGATTCGGATACCAGCGCACCGCGCTGCTGGGATCCTACAACACCTTCCAGCACGATGCCGTCATCCGCGAACTCGGCAAAGTGTTTGGCGTGCCTCCCGAAGAGATCGACCAGCTGCAGCGCCCCGACCGGTATCCGCGCGTCGACTCCCTCGGCAAACTCGTCCTGCAGTACACCGAGCTCATCAAAGGATTTCCCAACCACCTGAGCATACACTCCAGCGGCATCCTCATCGCCGAAGAACCCATCACCAGCTACACCGCCACCTTCATGCCGCCGAAAGGGTTTCCCACGACGCAGTTCAGCATGCTGGAAGCAGAGGATATCGGCCTGTTCAAATTCGACATCCTCAGTCAGCGCGGGCTCGCCAAAATCAAAGACAGCCTCGAACTCATCGAACAAAACAAAAATGTAAAGATCGACATACACGACATCCAGCGATTTAAGAACGATACGCTGGTGCGCGACCTCCTGCGGCAGGGCAAGGCCATCGGTTGCTTCTACATCGAGTCTCCTGCCATGCGTACGCTGCTGACCAAATTGCAGGCCGATGACTACCTGCGCCTGGTGGCGGCCAGCTCCATCATCCGCCCGGGCGTCTCGCGCAGCGGCATGATGCGCGCCTACATCGAGCGCTACCGCAATCCCGAACTCCGCAAAAAAGCGCGTGCCATATTGCCGGAACTCTACGACATCCTGCATGAGACCTACGGCGTGATGGTCTACCAGGAAGACGTCATCCGCGTCGCCCATGAGTTCGCCGGACTCAGCCTCGCCGAAGCGGATCATCTACGACGCGGAATGTCCTGGAAATTCAAACAGCGCAACGAGTTCGGAAGAGTGCGAGAGAATTTTTTTATTAATTGCAGAAAAAAAGGCTACGCCGAAAAACTCATCGAAGACATCTGGATGCAGATCGAGAGTTTTGCGAATTACGCCTTCTCCAAAGGACATTCGGCCAGTTACGCAGTAGAAAGTTTTCAGGCCCTCTTCCTCAAAGCGTATTATCCGCTGGAGTATATGACGGCGACACTCAACAACGGCGGCGGATTCTACCGCCCCGGCCTCTACGTGCATGAAGCGAGAATGCACGGCGGCGAAATAGAACTTCCCTGCATCAATACCAGTGAAGCGCTCTGCGTTATCCGCGGAAGAAAGATTTACCTCGGCTTTAAGTTTATCTCCGAACTTGAAGATCCGCTGGTATACCGGGTCCTCGAGGATCGCATGAGACATGGGACCTACGCGGACCTGCCGGACTTCACACGGAGAATACATCTCGGTGTCGAGCAGGCTCGCCTGCTGATCCGCGCTGGCGCCTTTCGCTTTACCGGAAGATCAAAGAAAGACCTGCTCTGGGAAGTCCACAGCCTCCTGCGACCAAAAGAAAACAAAAGTCAGCACGAGATGCTTTTTGTTCCCGAGACGCGTCAGTGGAAACTTCCTCCGCTCCATCATTCGCGCCTGGAACAGGCCTTTGACGAGATCGAACTCCTTGGCTTTCCCCTATGCCCTCCCTTCGAACTGCTCAAGGAACAACCTCAGGAGACGCTGCGCGCTGCCGAACTGCCCGCACGACTGGGACAGGAGGTCAGCATTGCCGCACAACTGATCGTCGTCAAGACCACCTTCACCCACAAGGGCGAGCGCATGGCCTTCGGCACCTTCCTCGACATGGACGGCGAATGGCTGGACACGGTCCACTTCCCGCCGGCATACAAAGCGCATCCTTTCCGCGGCATCGGCTGCTATCTCATCAGGGGGAAGGTCATTGTCGAACACGGCGCCTACAGCATTGATGTCAGCAGTATCCAAAGACTGGAGACCATAGACCGGGAGAAGCATGAAGAAAAAAAACTGAAGTCTATCGACGAAAATAAAACTGCCACCTAAAAAATCGCACCCGCGCAGTATCAAGATATTAGTATAACATCCATCATTCACAAAAAATAATTCGCCTACAAATAATCCATGTCCTCAACTGCTCCGCAAATTTTCATGAACCGGTATGCAATCAACGAAAACTTTGGGTAACTAAGTCAAAATCTCTTTTGGCCTTCAAACCAGCCAGGACAAACGTTTTTCTAAAATTATCGATACCCCTACAACGCATAAGGATTTCGCCGCCGGCAGTCGGCAGTCCGCATTAAGAAATTGCAAATCAGCGTTTTTCAAAATCAATGCTCACGAAAATTTCAAAACATCATAACGTGGCGTTAAAACAAAACGCAGGAGTCAAATATTCTTCTTTCCAAGGCACATTCAGCTATTTTACAAACAAGAAAAGAATAGAAAACAAAGGTTACCCAAATTACATAACGACAATTGATACTGAAGAATTGAAATCAAATGAAGGTATGAATTCGACCCCTGATAATTTATCGAACACAGCGAAGCCCCTTCAATAGAAGCATGGGAAAATGCCGGGCAGCAAATTATAAAATCCATGCAATTCATTCATCCATCAAGCAGAATCAAGTCAGACATTCAATCCCATGAATACACAAACCCTTTCCATCCATACCAGATAAGTCTGGACCGTATTTTAGCCAGCTTCAAAGCTTCAATTGGCCTTTATTAAGTATTTTTACGGCTCGAAAACAATGTATGGCTGAAATAATCAGGATGCCGCGGCTCAGTGACACGATGAAAGTCGGCGTGATACGTGCATGGAATAAGAATGTTGGCGATAAGGTACAACCCGGAGACATTCTGGCCGAAGTCGAAACGGACAAAGCCACGATGGACCTGGAAGCTTTTCAGGAAGGCGTCATTCTCTACATCGCGGTCGAATCAGGGGAAGTACCTGTAGACGGCATCATCGCCATCATTGGCACGGCGGGTGAAGACTATAAAGCACTTTTGGACCAGGGTACCCTCGCGCTTGCTCCCAAGCCAGAAACAACGGATAAAACACCTGCAAGCCCAGCAGCTTCTTCAAATCAACCTGTCAATACACCTGCTTCGTCCGCGATGGAAAAAGGGCGTCTGAAGGCTTCACCCCTCGCCCGGTCTATGGCCAAAGAAGCCGGAATTGACATCCGCGCGATACAAGGAACCGGTGAAAGCGGAAGAATTATCAAAAAAGACGTTGAAGCGAGTCTGCAGAACCCCAGAAAAACTGCTGCATCAACATCTCCAGGTTATGTATCGACACAAGGAGATCGCGAAGTTCCTACTTCGCAAATGCGGCAGACTATTGCGCAAAGATTATCAGACAGCAAGTTTAGTGCCCCGCACTTCTACCTGACCATGGAGATTGATATGGATCAATGTGTCGAAGCGCGAAATCAGATTAATAAAATATCCGAGCATAAGATTTCCTTTAACGACCTGATCATCAAAGCCTGTGCTTCCGCGTTGCGGAGCAACCCCAATGTAAATGTCTCCTGGTATGGCAGCAAGATGATCTATCACGGCGATGTCAATATTGGGGTGGCCGTAGCGATCGAAGATGGTCTCGTGGTTCCGGTTATTCGTTCTGCAGACCAAAAGACGCTCAGCCAGATTAATGCGGAAGTCGCTGACAAAGCAACCCGCGCCAAAAACCGTAAACTGGGCCTAGATGAAATGCAAGGCAACACCTTCACCATATCAAACCTTGGTATGTTCGAGATTGAAGAATTCACCGCCATCATCAACCCTCCTGATTCCTGCATTCTTGCGGTAGGTTCAATCCTTAAGAAACCAGCAGTCAAAAATGATCAGATTACCATATCGCATCGTATGAAAGTAACCTTGTCTTGCGATCACCGATCTGTTGATGGGGCCACTGGAGCTAAATTTTTGCAGACACTCAAGGGCTTGCTGGAACAGCCCATATCACTCATTCTGTAAGCTAAGTTTACATCATTTTATCCTTTCAGAGAAATCGTAAGGAATCAAAAGCAATAAAAAAAGCGGAGCCTTTCGGTCCGCTTTTTTAAAACCAAACAACTGGTTTTATTTTTTCAGTTTCTCAAGACGTGCTTTCACTTCATTTGACTTGTCGAACATGCCTTTCTTGGCATATATTTCCTTGAGCGCAATCAGTGTATTCAAATCAGTACCTTCAATCTTATCTGCTTTTTCGAAGAAAGGCAAAGCTTTATCAAAATAAGCTTCCATTTCTGCTTTCTTGTCATTGTATTTCTTGGTACCTTCCTTAGAATAGTCGTTTGCGTATTTGTTGGCTTCCTTGGATACCTGTGCAGCCCGGTTGTAATACAATGCACCCTTACTGTAAAGTGCGTTGGAATTGTTCGGATCCTTTTCCAGTACGACATCGTAATACTTCTCACTTTCCTTTTGGTATTCGTCACCCTTTGTCAGATTACCGGCCTCCCATTCTTTCTGTGCGAGATTGTCATACACATTACCCAAAGTGGCGTAGATCGAAATATTATTTGGCTCTTTCGCAATAGCGAGTTTCAGTTTGTCAATGAGCTCTGACAGCTTTCCTTTTTTGAGGTAATGGTTAATTTCTGCAAAGAGCAAATTTGATTCGTTAGGATATTTGGCTCTTCCTGTAGTCAGGTATTTTTCTGCTTTGACGCTGTCCTGATTTTTATTGTAAAAAGTGTACAAAGCTTCATAAATCACCGCACCGGCATTGGTCGAATCATTAAAATTAACTGCCTCAAGTTCTTCATAGTATTTGGCAGCTTCTTTGTCCTGTGCGGCAGATTGTGCACAGACGGCTACAATGTACTTTTGTCTGTTGACGTCTTCCGGTGTTGGCAATATGGCTTTTTGCCCATTATCGGTGAGTGTTTTGTTAATCATCAATACAGCCTCAAAATTCCTGAAGGCGTCTGTAAAATATTCACTGTTTGGATTTTTGGAAGTCGCAGCTTGGTTGTAGGAGTAACTTCCGAAATTATTGAGGTATTGACTCAATTCCTGCATGATCTGCAGAACATCTTTCTTTTCATAAGACTTAACAGCCAGTCCCAGCGCTTTGGAAAGAGATTCGTAGGCTGTAAGACCTGCACCTCGATTGCTGAGTTTAGCTTTTGGATTAACGATCATCATCGCATTATCAGCAGAAGCCAGCTCATTGTATATTTTACCTTTGACGTACCAGGTCTTGTAATCATTTGCTATGGTGTTATCCTTACTTGCGGCATCGATGACCGTCTTGGCCTCAAGAAGTTTATCCTTGCTGCTTTTCGGATCAAGCAAGTAAAGCCCCACGAGTTTATCTGCCCGTTTAACTTCTTTTTCAGGCGGATCCTGTGCCCATAAGGATGTCAGACCGGAGGTCAGTATTAATAGGAGAATAAAATGCTTTTTCATTGGAATAATTTTTCTTGCTAACTGATATATGACGAATTTAATTTCGAAGCGCTCAAATTATTTAGTTAATTTTTCATTAAAGCTATTCTTCAGAATCATCTGTTTCGACGGACCCTGTTTCATCTGGCTCAATAACAATCTGCTGAACTTCATCTTCATCATCCCTTGTCACGACGGCCACATCTCCGATCTCATCCCCTTCGTCCAGACGAATGAGTCTTACACCCTGAGTCGCACGTCCCATCACACGCAGGTCATCCAAATGCATCCTGATGGTAACGCCATTGGTGGTCGTTATCATCAGGTCATCCGTACTATGGACCAGTTTGATTGCAACGAGCATACCTGTTTTATCTGTCACGCGAAGGGTCCTGACACCTTTCCCGGAACGGTTTGTCACGCGATAGTCATCCAGTCCTGAGCGCTTGCCGTTGCCTTTTTCTGATACAACCAGAATTGAGGCATCGCGATCTTCCGGATCAATACATATCATGCCTACCACATAATCGCCTTTGCCTTCATCGAGACTAATTCCTCTGACTCCGGCAGCCGAACGTCCCATGGCCCGCACTTTATCTTCAGAAAAACGGATCGCTCGACCAGTTCTGTTGGCGAGAACGATCTCGCTTCTTCCATTGGTCAGGCGCGCGTCCACCAGCTGATCACCATCGTTGATGCTGATGGCAATAATACCGTTTGCTCTCGGACGACTAAAGTCCTCGAGCGAACTTTTCTTTATGGTGCCTTTTTTTGTACAGAGTACGATGAAGTGATTCGCCAGAAACTCCTTGTCGTTCAGATCTTCTACAATGATGTATGCGCGCACTTTATCACCGGGCGGGAGATTCAGAAGATTCTGTATTGCTCTGCCCAAGGATTGTTTGCCTGCTTCCGGAATTTCGTAAACGCGCAGCCAGTAGCATTTGCCGAATTCGGTAAACAACAAGAGATAGTTGTGATTGCTGGCCACGAACATATGCTCAATAAAATCTTCATCTCTTGTTTTACTTCCCGTAGAGCCTCTGCCGCCTCGTCCCTGAATACGGTATTCGGACACTTTTGTGCGCTTGATATAACCCAGATGCGACATGGTCACCACGACTTCGTCATTGGCGATCATATCTTCAATGTTGATCTCTCCTTCCGCTGTTGTTATTTCTGTTCTGCGTTCATCTCCATACGCTTCCTTGTCTTCCAAAAGTTCATTGACCAGGATATCTTTTTGCTTTTCCTCACTGGCCAGAATTTCTTCCAATCTGTGAATCAGCTCCATGACTTCACGGTACTCTTCGCGAAGCTTATCCCTTTCTAATCCGGTCAGTTTCTGCAGGCGCATGTCCAGTATCGCCTTGGCCTGAATTTCGCTGAGTTGAAACGTCTTCATCAGCCCGTCTCGCGCATCTTCTACACTTGCGGAAGCGCGGATCAGCGCGATGACTTCATCGAGATGATCAATTGCGATCAACAACCCTTCAAGTATATGTGCTCTTTCTTTTGCCTGTTTGAGCTCAAACTGTGTCTTCTTAACGATGACTTCAATCCTGAACTTAATAAATTCATCGATCAGGTTACGAAGGTTCAATACGAGAGGTCTTCCGTTGACCAGCGCGATATTATTGACGCCATAGCTGCTCTGCAGTGAAGTATACTTATAGAGATTACTCAGCACGACATTGGCGATCGCTTCTTTTTTGAGCTCAACAACAATACGTATTCCGTTTCGATCCGATTCATCTCTGACATCATGGATTCCCGTCAGTTTTTCATCATTGACCAGCTCGGCAATTTTCTCAATCAGATATGCTTTGTTGACCTGATACGGCACTTCCGTAATGATGATGACTTCGCGGTCTCCTGAAGAATCAATTTCGGCGCGACCGCGTACAACTACTCTTCCCCTACCCGTCTCATAGGCATCCCTGATACCTTGTGTACCGTAAATGATACCTCCCGTTGGAAAATCCGGTCCGGGAATATAACCCATCAATTCATCAAGACTGATCTCCGGATTTCGCACCGTAGCCACAATGCCATCCGCCACTTCGCGAAGGTTGTGCGGGAGCATATTCGTAGCCATACCGACGGCAATACCTGAAGATCCGTTGATGAGAAGATTCGGAAGCCTTGCCGGCAGCACAACCGGTTCCTCCAGAGAATCGTCAAAGTTCAAACGAAAATCTACCGTCTCCTTATCGATATCGCCAAGTAATTCATCCGAGATTCGTGCGAGACGCGCCTCTGTATAACGCATCGCTGCAGGCGCATCACCATCCATGGATCCAAAGTTGCCCTGTCCGTCAATGAGAGGATATCGCATCGACCAGTCCTGCGCCATCCGAACCATAGCATCATACACAGATCCGTCGCCATGCGGGTGATACTTACCCAGCACCTCACCCACGATTCTCGCTGATTTTTTGTAAGGCTTATTGTAACGCATGCCTAACTCCTGCATACCGAACAATACGCGGCGGTGAACGGGCTTCAATCCATCCCTTACATCCGGAAGGGCCCGGGCAACGATGACCGACATCGAGTAATCGATGTACGCGGTCTGCAATTGTTGCTCAATATTAACCGGAATAATCTTGTCTAAGTCTGCCATACCTGTGCTTCGAAATCGCCTGCAAAGTTAATCAACCGACCCCGGATTTAATAAAGATTAACAGCATTTTTTCATAAATTATTGGCTGATTTTGAGGCATTTATAAAATAAAATTATCATTATATTTAACAAACACTATTGACAGCGCTGCAGGGTCTATCTTTGCGGCAAATTGACTGTTTCTGGAACAGGTTAAACCATATGCCCAGGAGCGTACCGGCAAAAAAGCGCAGGTTCGCCAAATGTTCGACCGGATCGCACCAGCATATGATTTGCTCAACAGTGTCTTGTCTCTGGGAATTGATACGCGCTGGCGCAACAAAGCTATTGCTGAATTACCAGCATCCTCAAATTCGCTTCATATTCTGGACATTGCCACGGGCACAGGTGACATGTGTATTCAGGCCCGCAAGCGCTATCCGCATTATCAGTATACAGGCCTGGACCTGAGTGATGGTATGCTGGAAATTGGCAGGCAGCGCCTGAAGAAAATGAATATTCAAGGCATTGAGCTGATCCAGGGCGATTCGGAGCAACTGGCTTTTGGTGACAATCGTTTTGACGCCGTCATGGCCGCTTTCGGTGTCAGGAATTTTGAAAACCTCGACAAAGGATTACAGGAAATATACCGGGTACTGAAGCCCGGAGGCAAACTTATCGTACTGGAGTTTTCCAGACCCAGGAGGTTTCCTTTTCGACAGCTTTTTGGATTTTACTTCAAAAATGTGTTGCCGCTCATTGGATCCTGGGGTTCCAAAGATGCTCAGGCTTATAAATATTTATACGAATCTGTACAACAGTTTCCCGATTATGATCGTTTCACAGACCGTCTGACAGCTTGCGGTTTTCATTCTGCGGGTTTTCATTCGCTCAGCTTAGGAATATGTTGCATCTACACCGGATTGAAGTAATTGTTGTCTTTGCCACTTTGCTGTTTGCGAAGAGCAGTGTGTTGGGTCAGCATGGGCGCACCAATATCAATTTTGACGGACTGAGCAAAAAGAACCACTACTACGGCCTTACGCTTGCCTACAATTACAGCACGTTTAAGATCGAACATTCGAGGCGACTCACACCAGCCGGTAGTTTTGCAATCAACAATCCCAACGGCAAATCCGGGTTAACGCTTAGCATGGTGACCAACTTCAAAATGGGTGAGTATTTTGATTTCCGCATACTGCCATCCATCGCCATCAGTAACCGCTCACTGGACTATTTTTCGGGCGGATCAAGAATTCCCAAAACCCAAACCATCGAGTCTGTTTTTGGTGAAGTACCGATTCTTCTGCGATTCACTTCCGAACCTTATCACGACAAGCGCGTATTCCTGGTATCCGGAATCAAATACACCTATGACTTTGCGAGCAACAGTCGTACGGACAAGAAAAAATTTGAACTTGTACGAATATCGCCACATGATTTTCAGTTCGAAATCGGCGCAGGACTTCAGTTTTACATGCCCTATTTTATTTTTACGCCAGAGATCAAATTGTCCCACGGACTGGGCAATTTGTTGATTTACGATTCCAAATTAATTGAATCAACAGTGATTGACAAACTCTATTCCAGAACCATTACTTTTTCCCTTCATTTCGAAGGCTAATCCATTCCATTGAAGCGGCGCGAGCCATGGTAAAGAATGATGCGAATAAACGACTGATCTCCTCCATGTTGTTTTCCAAAACAGGTATTGTCTTTGTAAAGTCTACATCAAATGTCGCTTTCTTATTCATGCGGATCATAACATCGGTCAATCCTTCGATGCTTTGATATTGCGTCAGCCAGCGTCCCTGAATCATTTTTTGTGCTATACTTCGCGGCCTTTCAGGAAAAAGATTTTCAAATCGCAACAAGGTGCTATACGCGTAGTGCGAAAAATCTTCATAGGGCACAGACATATAATCATTCCAGCGACGATACAGCAGATGATCCATTACGATATCCGTAGCCACGGGTGCGTAATGGTGTATCACCGGCCTGAAAAAAGAATTGAGATCGCTGATCCTCGCATGTGAATCCGTATAGTGATCGATCCAGCGATGCATTTGCAGACCTGGCAGAAGAATAGCATCCACTTGATTCTGCTCCTTCTTACTCAAAAAATCTGCGACATAATTACCAGCCATCAATTCCTGATCTGGATAAGACAATACAAAGTGTGCAAGAAAATTCATGTCGAAAGGAGGAATATCCGGGACAAGTCTAAGGCAAAATTGATAATTTAATACCTTTGCGGCCATTTTAAAAATAGAATATGGGTTTACAATGCGGTATTGTTGGGTTACCCAATGTTGGAAAATCGACGCTTTTCAATGCACTGACCTCGGCTGGTGCACTGGCTGCCAACTACCCTTTTGCCACCAAAGATCCCAATCTGGGAATCATCACCGTACCGGACAGTCGCCTAAATCAACTGTCTGACATTGTTAACCCGCAGCGTGTTGTGCCCACTACGGTCGAGATACTGGATATTGCGGGTCTCATCAAAGGAGCCTCCAAGGGTGAAGGTCTCGGCAACCAGTTTCTTGCCAATATCCGGGAGGTGGATGCCATCATTCACGTCGTCAGAGCATTTGACAATGACAACATTGTACATGTGGACGGCAGCATCGATCCTGTCCGAGACAAGGAGATTGTTGACATGGAACTGATCCTGAAGGATATCGAAACAATTGAAAAACGCATTGACCGAATGCGCAAGCAAACCAAATCAGGTGATAAGGAATTGTTGCGAGAGCTTGAGTTTGCTGAAAAACTAAAGACCAGACTGGAAGAAGGATTTACCGCCCGGACGATGATACAAGATGAGGAGTCCGCTGCTTTTATCAAGGGATTTCAGATCCTTACGGGCAAGCCCGTCATGTATGTATGCAATGTGGACGAAGGAAGCATTCACACCGGCAATGCACATACGCGTCGTTTTATGGAGGCTGTCAAACCTGAAAATGCCGAGGTTGTTCTCATTTCAGCGGGCATCGAAGCGGAGATTACCGAACTTCCGGAGGAAGAACGTGAGAGCTTTTTTAAGGACATGGGTCTTGATGAACCCGGAACTTATAAAATCACCCGCTCCGCTTACAAACTACTCAATCTCATCACCTACTTCACCGCCGGCGAGAAAGAGGTCAGGGCATGGACTACACCCAAAGGCAGCAAAGCCCCACAGGCTGCAGGTGTGATACACTCCGATTTTGAAAAAGGATTTATCCGTGCCGAAGTGATTCATTTCGGCGACTATATTCAGTACAAATCAGAAGCTGCTGTTAAGTCCGCAGGTAAAATGTATACTGAAGGAAAAGAATATGTCGTACAGGACGGAGACGTCATGCATTTCCTGTTCAACGTGTAAATAACACGCCCGGCCTAATTACTTGCAGACATTCCTTAGAGCTTCACCCATTTGAGTGTAGCCTTCAGCGCATGCGCATCCATTTTGATGTAATAGATGCCGCGCGGAATACCCGAAAGATTGAAAGCCATCCTGTTTTCACCAACTGTGATTTGCCTGGATTCCGTCTGGAATATTCTGCCTTCCGGTGTACAAATTGAGAAATTGACTTCTTCCTGTATACCCGAGTTCATTTTGACTTCAAAGTCACCAAAGTTAGGATTTGGAACGAGTCTTAATGTCGCCAGAATTTGCGGATCCGATGAGGACAATGGCACACAATTGATGATTCCTTCCCGAATTACTGAACATCCGAAAGCATCCTTCAATATAACTTGATAGGAATCGAGGTGACGCAAAATCTGCCCGGGTTGGTTACCGATATAAGATACGCCTCCTGCTTTGCTTGACCCGTTGATGACCAGTTCTGCCAATCCCGAAGTATTGCCAATCGAATCATGCAAGCAAATATAACTCACATCCAGCGCAGGCCTTGCGTAGGCGCAGGAATCAAATTTACACACGATGCTTCCCGTTGCTTCGCTGGTACATCCGGCCTCATCCGTCACCTGCACTTTGTAGGATGACCCCTGATCCAGCAAATCACCATCTTTGTCACCTTTGAAGGTGATGTTTCCCAAGAAGCCGCTGACATCCACGCGCAATCTTGCTTTGAGCAATGTATCGACACAATCATACGCTGCGCTGACCTTCAGGTTTGACTGCGCACAAGTAAATGGCGGACAATTGACAATCCCTTTTTCGATTACGTAGCAAGAATCTGAATCAATCAGCACCACAGTATATGAGTCTCCGTGTTTGAGTGTAGCACCTGTGGCATTACCGTAGAAATAATATGCACCGGTTCCACCCTTGCCTGTATAATTGAGCGTCACTTCTCCTGTTTGTCTTCCAAGCTGATCCTTAATACAGTCCGTTGACAAATCAATATCCAGGTTGGAGTTTTTGCATTTTGATCCGGCAGCACACGAAGCCTGGTCTGTCGCAAATGCGCGACATCCTGAAGCATCTTCAACGAACGCAGATATTTCTTCCCCAGGAAGGAAATAGGTGTTCTGATCCGGCCCGTAATAATTATAAGCAGGCGCTCCTCCGTTGACCGAATAACTCGAGACCCTGCCAAGCACCCCATGAAGACATTCGGTGCTCAAAGAGAGCCTGAGTTTTTCAAAAGGCGATGTTTTGCTGGCTTCATCAATTCTTACACACAGCCTTCCCTCGCCTGGTTTCAAAGGATATGTAGCCGCTAATATCTGCAGATAATAGGTTGTGCCCGGCACCAGTCCCTTGACCGTAAGATAACCCTGACATGGATCCGGGGCTCTGCCACAGCTAATTTCATTGAGTGAAGTGCAGGGGCCTTCGAATACCGCCCAGTGATAAATAAAACCGGCATCAATACGCAGCGCAACTTCCTTTTCCGCAGGCGCAACAAAACTATACCAAACATCGGGCGCTGAATAAACTACACAAGACGGTTTGGTGGCGGAAATGTTGTTATTGTAAAATTGGATTTCATTGCACTGTGTATTCAGAGGCGTTGCCGTGGCAGATATACAATTATCATTTGCGGGCTTGGCCTGATCTATTTCCTTGACCTCAAGACAGAGATCACCTTCGATCGTTGAGAAATAACCGCTCACCTGTACAAAATATTCTTTGCCGGATTGTGGCGTAAAATTAAGTTTGCCACCCAGTTGTTCAATCGCCACTTCTTCCAACGCTGCGCAATTGCCTTTGTACACTGACACCACTTCTGCAAAATCCGCATGACTTACAATCTGATGAACTTTATTGGTATTCGCAGTAAACTTATACCACACATCCGCACGGGATCTTGTATTGGCGGGTGGCACCACACCTTCCATCTCTGCATAATAATTGACCGACTTCTGGCAATTGCCGTTGACACTGATTGGAATAGCCGCTGTACAAATGTCATGTGGCGGACGAACAATATTTGATTGCGTTAGCTTATTGATCTGTAAGCAATGCAGACCATTATCTGCACCAAAATCATTTATTTTTCTTGATACTTTAAAAAAATAAGTCTTTCCGGAAGTTACATTCATCTCAAATGCCTCTCCCTTGAAACCGAATTCATCACGGTTATAACAATTTACAGGAACCAGACTGCCGCAGGCTCCTTCAAATACCGTCACCGCATTGTTGTAGCCGGCAGTGCTTTTGAGCTCAAGTAATCCGGTAAAGTCTGCAATGTACTTGTAAAAAATAGCCGTCATATACTCTCCGGCACAGGCCTGTCCTCCGCTTTGTGCATATTGAAAGGGATAGGTATGGCCATAAATACATTCCGCGCCGGGCGTCAATGTCTGCGCTCTCGCGCAATCGGCATTATCCGCCAAGAACAGGAAATCATCAAGATACAGGCGATTGCCAAAATCATTGACTGTCGCTGCGTATTCGAATGTGAATTTTGTCTTGGTAAATCCGGTGGACGACGCAATGGTCAAGCTATAGGTTGAGTAATCCGCTACTGTCGGAAGGTTGATGGTGACTTTGCCTTTGGGTCCGTCATAGCTCAGTGTCAGGGTAGCATTGATTGGCCTGATGTAACGAATATTGAAAACGAAATAGTAATTCAGTCCGCTGACAAGATTGTATTCCGGACTGATCAGTTGAAACTGCTTGACGGGTGCATTGCCCGGATCTTCCTGTACATACGATACCATACAGCTCTGATCTTCCACAACAGCCTGATCATTTGAAGCCAGTTTGAATCCACTGTTGCCGGAAATATTTTTAATACTCCAGCCGCCCCACTGACAATTTTTAAATCCTTCGTAAACCGAGAGCTGCTGTGCACTGATTGCGCTACAGGCGACCCATAGGATAAGAATAATATTTTTTTTCATAATCAATTCAATTGACAGGATTAAGCAATGACAAATCTCCTGAGATAAATTTTTCCGAATGAACTCAGTTCATAAATATACTCTCCCGGTGGAAGCTTCCATTTAACCGGATCCAGTGTGATGGTGTAAGATCCCTTGGGCGTGTATTTATTATGCAATACCACAAGTGTCTGCCCACTGACCGACTTGACCTTTAATTCAACTTCCGCTGACTGTAGATTTGAAAATTTGATATCGATCCAGCGCGCATTCACAGGATTGGGATTATGACCGAGCAATACGGCATTATTATTGGAACTGAATGTCGCATTGCACGGATCTTTAAACAATACCAGATCAGCATATTTTTTACCCATGGTATATTCTGTCAGTTCAGTGCCCAGACACATCCAGTCCCGCAATACAGACTGGAATACAGAACGGTAGTCTGTGCTTTGCTGGGTTTCAAAATACACGATGGTATCCCCATTCTTCAGCGTATTGTCGTTGAGATTAATCGGCGAACCATGAAATCCTGGCTTCACGCCATCGCCAAAAAGAAATAATGGTGACAGGTTGCCGTGATCCGTACCATTGCTACCGTTTTCCTTGATCGTCCGTCCAAATTCGGAATAGGTCATCACGCCCACGTTAGATTGCATGCTATCTGCTTTGAGGTCGTCGTAAAATGCTTTGACCGATTTCGCGAGGTCGCCCAGGATGCGCATGTGATATGCCTTCTGATCGGAATGCGTATCAAATCCATCAATGTTGACCAGGAAGATTCTGGTTCCCAGTCTTCCCTTTATCAGTCGCGCGATGATGGCCAACTGCTCCGCGATGCGGCTTTGGGTATTGGTGGGATAACTTACTTTATTGCTCGCTTTGTTATAGGCATTGGTCACCGACTGGGAGTAGCGCAGCGTATTGTTGGTCAGTGCCCTCAGGTATGAACGCTCAACACCCTGCGGACATTCGCCGAATCCTTCGGTCTCATACAACTTACCATATGCCGCCAGCCGGTAGAATTCATTCGGATCATTGAATACGAGCTCCATTTGCTGATTTCCCGGGGCTGTAAATATTTTGTCGGTGCTGTATCCGATGCGCAAAGCCGGCGGAACGGTTGGCGGTGTCTCCATAAAACTTGGAAAATCCTGATCCAGAAACCTGCCCATGATGCCGCTGGCCAATCTTTTGTCATACGTGTTATCCGCGGCCGAAGACCAGAAATCAATGGAGTTGAAATGGGAATAATCCTGTTTGGGATAACCCACATTGTGCACCACTGCCATTTTACCATCAGCCCACAAAGGCATGAGACTTTCCATGGTAGATGGAATTGCATATTCACTTCCACCAAAGCCGGACAATACGTGATTGTCCGTATAATCCGTTCCTTTCACAAGTCCAATGGTTGGCCTGAACTGTAAATATTTATCAACCCCGGATGAAGTAGCGCTGGGTACAATCATATTGAGACCATCATTGCCTCCAAACATTTTGATCAGGACAAGAATATGATCACCGTCTGCGGGAAGAGGCGCCGATAATGCATTGCCCAAAACAGCACTGACCGGCATGCCACTCAACAAGACTGAGCCCAGGCTGGCCAGACCACCCGTCATCAGAAAATCCCTTCGATTCCAATACTGATGTTCGCGATCATGCTCACAATTCGCATGATCAGCTTGTGGAAATATTAAGTTATCTTTTTTATTCATTGCTTACCAGGTTAAGAATTAAAGTAATTGGAATTCAGGAAGCGAGCTGACATGCTTCATCAGATTGATGAATTGTGTTGGAACATAAGAATAATCCAGTGACCAGGTACCATCATTGTAGTAGTTGGCCGGCACACCGGATTTAAAGACGCCCACGGCAGTCTGGATCAGATCTTCCGGCATGGGAAGGGTGATGAAGTACTCAATCACCTTACGAACAATCAGATCAGGATCTTTTGACTCATTGGTCAGGTCTTTGAGAAATGAACGATATTTTTCTCGCGTGACAGGATAAGCAAGATAATAATCGAACTGATCCCGGATATAGCGCCAACGATTGACCATCACAAATTCGCTGAGCCAGGATCGGTGTCCCGGCCATCCGGCGACATTGGGCGGATTAAACAAGGTCTGACCAATCGTTGATGTCTGATTATACAAAGCGCCGAGGGCATCGCGATTGAGCGTATTGGCCGGATCGGTATTCCGGTTGTGATCATAAGTAAAAAAGTCTTCTCCTAATTTCAGGTTCAATGATCTGAAAATATGAATCATCGTATCCAGATTGCTCTTGATCATTGCACCCATACTTTCCTCCTCAAAGAAGTGCTCACTTTTGAAAAGCACTTTGAGCGTATCGATGATGCTCCAGTTTTGCTTGAACACCTGCGCCATACCTTCTACGATATCCGCCGGCGCGTCATTGTACATATAAAACTTATACAGTTTTTTACAAATGAAGCGAGCGATTTCATTAGACCTTTCAGTGAAGATCACATTATGCAGATTGTCATAATCCGGGCGACCAAAATTCGGATCCTTACCACTGGGCTTTAATGGGGAATATGTTTTTCCAAAAATTCTTTTGGCGCTGTAATCGTGGTTATCTGTCCAGAAAGGGATTTTATCTCTTTGTGTCAGGTCAAAAGGATCATAATACTCATTCGGGTAGATGTTGTACGTGCCCGTGTCATAATTGTAATACAGATGCCATCCGGTCAGGGCTTTGGCGACCTCCTCAATATCCTTTTCGGTGTAGTTGCCCGGCCCCATAGTGAACAGTTCCAGCAATTCCCTCGCATAGTTCTCATTCGGATTCCCTTTTCGGTTCAGCCTTCCATCGAGATAGTGCAGCATCGCCGGATTGCGTCCAATTTCATAAACAAAATTGCGGAAATTACCAAGTGCGTGCTTGTGCAGTACATAGTAATACTGAAACACCCAGGAAGGATAATAGCCGAAGTTATTGGCTGCCGTGACAAAGTGATTGGACCAGAATACCACGAGTTTATGACGAACGCCTTCTGTCAACATTCCGGTCATCCACATTTGCGCAAGGACGAGGTATTTGTTGTAGATCAGCGAATCATTGTAGTCATTGTCATTTTTCCACGGATACGTATAATCATAGGTAGTTGTACCGGACCTTTTTTCGCCGGGAAGCGGATGTGTTCGCGCGGTCTCCAGCAGGAAATCAATGATCTTTCCGGGCGTATTTGCCTTAGCCGCTGAGACCAGCGCAAGGGATGCCCCGTTGGACAATCTGTTATAAAGGTGGTGAATGCGCTTCTCGTTCCAGGGCTTGTCGGGGCGCGGCACGTAGGGAGTCAGATCCCCTTTGAGGCATGGATTATCAGACATAAGATTTGTCGTTTAAGTTGCGCTAAGTTACCCACGCAGGCCTTTGGAAGCAAGCTAATTTTATAAATTTCGGCAATCATTAATTTGCATGAGTCAAATTGAAAAAATTTCAAAATAATATATTGTTTTCATAATTAACTGAAGCATTATTTAAAATATTATTTGTAAAAATGCATCCCTGAATCAGGGGCAAGGCCCACTACTTAATTAACTTTTTTGAAGTCCAAGACTTAATTCAGGCTTACAATTATTTTTACCTGAAAATCTTAACATGCCACGCGCCTTCGTCTTTTCAGTTTCATTTCTATTCATTGGCTTTACTTTAATCGATGCACAATCAGTTACAGAACACACACAACATCTCCGCTGGCGCTGCATTGGACCAGTGCTGGCGCAAGTCTTCCAGACTTGTGCCATAAACTTACCATTTATTTTCAACCCACATTTACGTATCCAACCAAACTTCCAGGAATATCTAAATTTTCCACATTAATTAAGCCGTTCTGATTCGAATAATTCCTTGCACTACTATAAAGATAATGCTCTGCTTCCTGAACTATTCCGGCATTCACGGGATTATTATGGACATATTCCAGTTTCTGGCTAACTACTTTTGGACTGTAGATTTCGACAGGGTGGTTATCCTGCCGCCAAAATTGATATCTTGAATTATTAGAATTTTCCTTGCCTGCCTGCGTAAAAATCTTCATCATCCATTCTTTCCTGCTCTCTTGTGGATTGGCAGCTATTGCTTCAAGCAATTTAATAGCAGTATATTTCTTAAGGTCTCGCAATATGCCGGAATGCTTTCCTGGTTCTCCTCCGGAAAAAATGAGGTGTACATGATTGGTCATTAGACACCAGGCATGAATTACCAAACCTTTATGTTGCTGACAATACTTCAGGCTTTCTAAGAAAATCTCTTTATACTCGGCTCTTGTAAAAACATCTACCCATCCAACAGTAGCAAAACTTACAAAATATATACCTTCTGGATCTAAAAATTTGTATTTGGTGATCATAGTGTAAAAATACTTCTATAATATTATCTAGTTGTATTGAGATTTGTTAGGCACAAGACAAAGAGATTTGCATTAGCATGGGTTGTATTGAGAATAGCAAGATGTGTTAGGCACAAGTCAGAGAGACTTGCGCCAGCAAAGGGATTACAATTTGAATCATCCACATAAATCTTTGAACAATAAAAGTCCTTTGAAGTATTTAAAATTAAATCACGATTTTTGAAATCCACTTTACTATCAGTCCGGGAAATGGGCTACTTACAATAGCAATCCTTTCCTAACGAGCTTTATATGTATAATTCAATTTTTGCACTACTAAAATTCAATTTTACTAGGATTTAAGAAAATCGCTACTCAGGATAAGCCATGGTAAATACAAATTCTTTCATTTCCTCGTAAGTATTTACCTAATCATTTAAGGATCAATTAGATTCAAGTGAACAGTTAATCTGCTTATTTCTTGATTATTTTTTTTATATTTTCAAAATAATTTGATTACATTTAACTTTACTCGACGTTTTAATAGATATTGGTAAAATTATTTTAAAAAAAATGAATCTTATGAGATTACCAAGAATAATTGTTTGCTATATAATAATATTACTTAGTTTGGGCTCCTTATATGGGCAATATAATTCACGATATGAAATCAATTCCAAAAATCCGTTATGGCTCCAATACGATAGTCTCATAAGACAAAAACATTTTAAACAAGCTAAATCCAGAATTCAATCCATTCTTGATGAGTCCATTCAATCCAACAATTGTTCTGAAGGAATCATGAGTCTTGAGATTTTAGGCGCTATTAATTCTAAAAATAATAAATATAAGTCTATAAGCTTGATCCAAACTATTGAAAGTTCACTTCCGAAATTAAATGGATGCTTCTTAGCTTTAGCACAATCCATATTGGCTGAACTATATGCTGAACTAGGCCAAGAATCAGAATGCCACTTTGAAGGCTATTCAAATGACAGCTTAGGTCTTTTAACTTACTCCCAGTCAAGAATTATGGAAATTTCTTCCAAATATTACATGAAATCAATTTCTAATGACACAACCCAAAGTATTAATATAGGGTACCTAAGGAATTTATTTACACTGGGAATAGACACAATAGTTAGACCGACTGTGTATGATCTTTTGATTTATCGTGCACTGGCCTTTTTCACCTCACATCAAAATGAATTTATAGAACCAGAATTAAGTCCTGAAAGCGCATTTACTGAAATTGACGACTTCTTAAAATCAGATTTCTCACATGACATAATTAATGAGTTATATCAAAGGATAATGAAATTAAACATTTCCAGAAACAACCTAATTGGCCTTATTGATGCCAACATTTACAGACTAAAAACAGCATTAAACAGAAATAACGATGAATTTTATCAAATGAAATACTATAATTTACTTGTCGGACTTTACAACCAATACAAGGAGACAGCAGTTGCTGGTAATATTTTATTTGAGCTTGGTGACTTGTTTTCTGAATCAAGCTATTCAAATCTTAATAAGCTCCATAAAAGTAATATAATAGCAGATTCTATTTTTAATCTCATTCTCAATAATTATCCTAATTGTTTACGTCGAGATGAAACACTACTTGGATTGAACCGAATTCATGCCAAACAATTGGAATTTAAAATCGAAAAAATAAATACGCCTAACAGGAATTTTAAATTTCTATTATCATATCGCAACATTAATACGGTTAAAATTAGCATTTATAAATTAACACAAAGAAAGTACGAGAAAATTGAAGACAAGAATTGGCAAGATAACTTATCGAGTTGTTGCATGGATAGCAGTATAAAGTGTTGGATCGATACATTAATCTTACCAACTGATTTTAAAACACATTCCACGGAATTAAAAATCGATTCATTACCTATTGGTTTTTACTATATTTTGGTAAGCTCGAAAACAGATAGTGCGGGTATTGAATTAACGTATGGAAGCAAGTTTCAAATCAGTAATATTGCTGTCACAGTCATGAAAAATGATTGGATTAGCAAAAGTTTGGTGGCCTTAGATCGAGAAAGCGGAAAACCAATTTCAAACGCGATATTTGTTTTTCAATGTGAAAAGCCGCGTTGTTTTTCTAAAAATGATACATGTTATTTTCTGGATACGGTTAATTCGGATGATAAAGGAAAATGTAATGTCCCAATTTACAAAGACCGCCAAATTTCCAAAGTATATGTATATTCCGGCAATGATACATCAATAAACAGCTTGCATCTTTATAATAGAAACAATGAACTTTCCGATGTCACAGATAAAGTGCTGATTTTTACAGATCGCAATATATACCGCCCGGGTCAGAATGTATTTTTTAAGATAGTTACGGTTCGTTATGATACTTTTGGTATACCTTCCATAATTAAAAACAGACCAATAGAAGTGAGTATAAGAAGTAGTAATAATAATACACACTTAATTAGATTGATGACAAATGAAATGGGTTCAGCTCATGGAAGCTTCTTAATACCTATGGATTCATGGACTGGAATACAAACATTAGTGGCAGAAGACGACAATGAAACAATAGATTCACTGGAAGAACTTAAAGAAAATTCGACAGATCAAGTTCAAGAAGAAGAAGAAGAAGAAGAAGAAGAAGAAGACTATGACTTTGAAGGTTATAGTTATTTCCGAATTGAAGAATACAGAAAACCTGGAATTGAGATACTAATTGATTCTCTTCAAGGCGACTTACTTTTGGGTGAAGATAATGTAATAAGCGGCAAAATTCAAAGATATAATGGAACACCCTTGATTAATGCCAACATAGAGTGTATTATATATTCTCCCTCTAATTTAATCTCTCGATTCTATAATCAGTCTGATCGGCTTGAACAAAGTAGTGAAGACTATAAATATTACAATATTAAAACGGATTTACACGGGCGTTTTAAAATTCATTTTATACCAAAAAATGAAGAAATTTATTCTAATTATTCGATTGTCCGTACCTACTTAATCAATTTAAATGTCACATCCATTAACGGCGAATCAGAAAGAAAAACAATTGAACTAAATATTGCAAATAAAAGGGAAATCATCACTTCTGATATAAAACCTTCATATTCATCTAATGAAAATATAAATATCACTTATACCTCTAAAAATATTTCTGGAAACTTAGTAAAATCAGACAAAATTATTACGGTATATCAACAATCCATTCCGCAAGGAGATTTACGAAATAGGTTGTGGCAGAAACCCGAATTTCAAAAATATAACTTAGCACAATACCGTGAATATTTTCCTGATGACGTTTATATGGATGAGAACAATAGGGAGAGTTGGAAATTAATAAATATAATTTTCTTCAAAGAGATTAAACATAAAAGTAGCTATACTTTGCAATTATCTAATTTATGCAAGCCCGGAGCATACAAAATAATTACAGAAAGCAATATCAATGGTAATAAAATCGAAAAAAAAGAAGAATATTTTATAGTATATGATGAAAAAGAAAATCCATACTTTGAACCTTTAATATTAAATAATAATCTTGAGCCGAATCTTAACAAGCCTATACAATTGACTTTAATGAAGACTAAGAATCCATACATGATCCTTTATAATTTTGAGTGTCGCACCAAAATGAAAGCTGATGCACTGTATAGCGACAGTCTAAAAAACTATATATTCAAAATTAATGAAAAGGATGGAGGGGGCGCTTATTTCACTGGAATTTGCATTTACCGAAACAGGTCCTATAAATTTGAATATTACTACCCTGTGTCATGGTCGGAAAAGAAACTAAAATTAAGTGAATTAAATTATAAGAGAAACCTGACCCCTGGTTCTTCGGCAAAGTGGAATTTTAGCCTTGAAAGGAAAGTTCATAATCACAATGATGTAGAAATTCTTGCTTCTATGTATGACGCCTCTCTTGACCATTTTTCAAATTTTAACTGGGATACAGCTATCTGGACAAATTATGAAAAGAAGTATACCTTTACTTTAGAAGGATTTGAAAGCTCAAGTTCTAAATACATCTCCGGATATTACTCAAATCCTCGTATTCATTACCCCTCCAGCACCAACCTTATTGCTTTCTATGATAATGTTCCGAACTGTCCAGTAGAATATTGCGTATTTAAAGCCGATAAAACTTTAACATCATTTGATGAAGCAAGACCAGATACAAATGACTATTTCGCTATAAGAAGAAATTGGAATGAAACAGCATTTTTTTTGCCTGATATTAAATTAAATAAGAACAATAAATTTAATATTAAATTTATGGCTCCAGAAAGCTATACCAGATGGAAAACACAAATATTTGCCTATGATAAGAATTTAAATTATGCTTACAAGATTCTCCAATCTACAACAAAGAAGACCCTTGAAATAAAACCATTTTATCCAAGAGTACTTCGAGAAGGCGATAGTATAAAAATAAAAGTTAGCCTAACTAATAATGGTAATTTTAAAGACAAAGGCATTCTTCGATTTGAATTTGACACGATAGATGTACAGGATAAAGGGATAAAAAGTGCTTTTGAAGATCAAATTATTTATTTCACAATAGATGCATTTGAAACCAAAATCTATAGCTGGTCCATTGTAGTTCCTTATGTAAAGACTTCAAAACTAAAATTCAAATTTCTTGCACAAGGTAGAAACAATGATGATGGGGAAGAAAAAGAAGTTCCTTTAATTTCTAATAAAAAAGAACTAATTGAGAGCTTTCCACTCAATATTTCAGCAAATGAAACTAAAAAGTTTGAATTTACTTCTATGAAAAAAATTACCAATGATAGTATAGTTATCCCAATTAAATATAAGTTTGAATATACATTAAACCCCTTACTCTATGTCATCCAGAGCATACCCTTTCTCATCTTTCACTCAAATGAATGTAGTGACCAAATTGTAACTAGCTTCTTTGGATATGCAATGATTGATAAAATAGTTAGCGACTTTCCAAAATATAAAAATTTGCTAGAGTTCTCCTACAATCAAAACACCCCTCGGTCATCATTAATTAGAAATTCTGATGTTAAAAATATCAATCTATCAAACACTCCTTGGACACCTATTGCTCAAATGGAAAACATAGATCAATATAATGAGTTCATTCATACGGATTCAATATCTATTCAACGCAATTTTAATTTTCTATTAAATAGACTTATCCCAAGTGTATCCAATGATAATGGCGTCTCATGGCTACCTGGAATGACAAGTAACCGATGGTTAAGTCAACGAATGATAAATATAGTATATAAGCTTGTTAAGCTACACCCGAAATTGAATGTCTATATAAACTACAATTCAACTTTTAACAAATTAAAGTTGTTCCTTGCTAATCAAATCAAAAATGATTATTTATTTATTCAAAACATGAGGGAGAATAACATTAATTACCATGTAACGAGTGATCGCCTGGAATTAAGTCTACTCTATTTATATGGCAAAACGATGTATAGTACAAATATTAAGGATTCAATACTGGAATGTGCCGAAAAGTACTTTTTACAACAGGCCATTAAATTTAATGGTGACGAGAGTTATTATTTGAGCGGAATAAGGGCTTTGGTTTTAGAAAGAAATGGATACCATCATGAAGCAAAAAAAATTCTCGAATTATTAAAAGAAGAGTCAATTGAATCGGAAGAGATGGGAACATATTGGGAAATCTTGCAGAGTGCAAGTTTTAATACAGGAGCGATTGAAACTCAATCAATATTAATTGAAGCTTTTGCTGAGATTGATTCATCTTCTATAGTCTCACATATGATTGATTGGTTAATAAAAAACAAACAGTCTAATCACTGGGGATCGGAGAATGCAACAGTGGATGCGATGTATTGCATTCTCAAATTTGGAGACAACACAGAAAGTAAGGTAGATTTACCGAGTATCACCATTGGAAAGAATACTATCTTATCTGAAAATAAAAATACTCAACCTCCCTATATTTCCAAAACATGGGAAGGTTCCGAAATTGATTCTACCTTAGCAAATATTACAATTATGAACGCTCCCAACTCTAAATCATGGGGTGCCGCATACTTAGTTTATTCTAAGGATATCAATGAAATAAGAAATTCAAGTGAAACCAATTTAAAATTGGAAAAATTATTCTTTCTTAATAAAAGAATAAATAATAAGGATGAAATAATTCCATTAAGACCGACTGACACTATCAGATTAGGGGATAAAATTACTACACAAATAAAAATAAGCACCGACAGACCAATGGATTTTGTCCAAATGAAAATTATGCACTGCACAGGATTTGAAGCTACCAATCAACTTTCAGGAATTCAATGGACAAATAGTGTTAACTATTATGCTTCACCAAAAGATTCTGAGACTGATTTTTTCTTTGATCATATTAAGCCTGGGTCTTATTCAGTGAATTTAGAATTTACTGCATCTTTTCAAGGAAATTTTACAGATGGAATAGGAGTAATTCAAAGCATGTATGCTCCTGAATTTAGTGCACATACTTTTTGCAGGAAGATTGTCATAAAATAGTGATTTTTAATTTTGACCTCTTTGAAAATAATTTTTACTAAAAAATAGGCCTTTTTTTTGAGCGCGCTCGTAAAATTTTTCCTCTTTTTTATTAGATCATTTTAGAATAGTCAACTCATGTTTAATGTGGCATTGCACTACAGCCCTTTTTCAGAAAAAAACTTCTTAATGCAATAATATCTTTTCAAACGCTTCTCTCCGTAAGGTTAGTTTAAGAGTCATTTATACTTCAATACACCCGGGCTAAATTGATTACTTAATTCTTACAATTGACTTTGTGGCCTTTTCTGCAACTTAAGTCTGGCAGAACTAATTGTAAATAGAGAAAGTAAAGAGTAAAATTTATTTTCGTCGTATCATACACGGATAAAGCTAAAAAAAATCATCCAATTCAGAAAAGATTTCATGTCGAAAACTACGATACCAGCTTTGAATCATTTGTAAAACTCAACTTACCGGACATGATGACACCTACCCATATATGAGTGAATATCCAATCGAATGTTACTAAAACAAAAATGCTTCATTTTCGGAGCATTATAAGATTCAATTTTGATAGAAGTTATTGGCATGATTACATCGGTTGAGCCACTTATACTACATTGCTTTCTAACAATACAAATTAAAATGCCCTTCAGGGACAAATATTCGTAAAAAAGCGCTTTAGACGCTGTTAAAATATCTATTCAGACTTTTTTGCAGCATTTTGCCCCATAGGAATCATTCAACCCATCCGAAATGATAGCCTTGAAAATATTGGAAGGTTAATGCTCAACACAGATGGCAAAGGCAAGGCTATACTGAATATGAATATTGAATTCAATGACGAAATATTCTTCTATGGCGACAATGAGAAATTTATACCAACATCCATTGGCAATGAATTAAAACTTGTTTCTGATTATTGCGATCGATACGATTCTACCTTGATGAGAATTTGATTTTCATTTGTCATTCAAATAGCAATAGATTTAATATTGCCGTTTCATCCGAAAAATAATTTTATTTCTTTGAGAAATTAATACTGGATCTTAAAAAGATTTTCAATTTACGAATCAATTACTATTTGATCTATAACCTCTCAATTTCTGGGCAAGATCTATTCCTTCATTGGGTATGAATATTTGTTTAACTACCCTTCCAATGTACGATTCATTAAAACCTGTATGAACCGATAGATTATTTTGAATGGACTTATATTTACCCTATGATTAGAATGAGTATATTACTTTGCCTCTTCCTGCAACTGCTGGAATTGAACGCACAATACATCCATTTATCTCAATACAATCAACTCCGCTGGCGCTGCATTGGACCTTACCGCGGCGGCAGAACGGTTGGCGCGTGTGGCGTTCCGACCCAACCGAATGTCTTCTACATGGGAGTCAACAATGGTGGCGTATGGAAGTCCAATGATTACGGAAGAACCTGGAAACCCATCTTTGATGAACAGGCTACCGGTTCTATTGGCGATATCGCTGTGAGTCCTAACCACCCCGAAATCATCTATGCCGCCACCGGCGAAGGTCTGCAAAGACCTGATCTTTCTGTCGGCAACGGCATCTACCGATCGGATGATGAAGGACTGCACTGGCAGTACCTGGGACTAGATCGTGTCCAGCAAGTTGGCGGGCTCGCTCTTGATCCCAAGAATCCGGACAGGCTATTCGTTGCAGCCCTGGGACATCCCTACGGACCGAATCCGGAACGCGGAATCTACCGCACCCTGGACGGCGGACAGCATTGGGAACGTGTACTCTATGTTGATGAAAACACCGGAGCCGTGCAGGTAACCATTGATCCTAACAATACACAAATCATCTACGCAGACCTCTGGGCCGGTCGTCTCGCACCCTGGGAGAATGGAATCTGGTACGGCCCCAATTCAGGATTGTACAAATCCGTTGATGGTGGCAACAACTGGAAAAAACTGGAAAACGGACTACCCACAACCGAGCAGGGACTGGGGAGAATAGGCTTTTGCATTGCGCCCGGCAACAGCAACCGACTCTATGCTACAGTTGATGCAGGCGAACAAGGTGGCATTTACCGCAGCGACGATGCCGGCGAGCATTGGTATATCGTAAATAAAGACCCCAGACTATGGGGTCGCGGCAGCGATTTTGCAGAAGTAAAAGTTGACCCCCGCGATGAAAACATTGTCTATAGCGCCAATGTCGTCACCTGGAAAAGTACCGACGGAGGTTATCACTGGACGGCTTTTCGCGGCGCTCCCGGCGGCGATGATTACCATCGCATCTGGATTAATCCCTTACACCCACAGGTCATGATCATCTCCGGCGATCAGGGAGCCATTGTCACCACCAATGGCGGCGAGACCTTCAGCAGCTGGTATAATCAGCCCACAGCACAGCTCTATCATGTCAGTGCGGATAATGATTTTCCTTACAACGTCTATAGTGGTCAGCAGGAAAGCGGATCGGTCTGCATTTCATCCCGTGGCAACGACGGACAAATCACTTTTCGAGAATGGCATCCTGTCGGTGCGGAAGAATACGGCTACGTCGTGGCCGATCCGAAAGATCCGAATATCGTATATGGCGGAAAAATCAGCCGACATGACAAACGGACAGGACAGACACAAAATATCAGTCCCGAATTTGTCCGGAGCGGCAATTACCGGTTTATCCGTACGGCACCCATCGTTTTTAATCCGGTTGACCGGAAAACGCTGTATTACGCAGGCAATGTATTATTCCGCACAAAGGACGGCGGTGATCATTGGAAAATCATCAGTCCCGACCTCAGCAGAACGCAATGGGAAGTACCCCAATGCACCGGAATCTATAACGGAACATCAAAGGAGTATGATCCCGGCAAAATGCCGCGTCGAGGGGTAATCTACACGGTTGCACCTTCAACCATTGACCAGCAAATGATCTGGTGCGGCACCGACGACGGCCTCATTCACATCACCCATAACGGCGGCAAAACATGGTCTGATGTTACACCTGCAGAAATAACCAGCTGGCAAAAAGTATCCCTGATGGATGCCAGCCACTTTGACCGAAACACCGCTTACGCAGCCGTCAATGCGATTCGCACCAGCGACATGAGACCCTACATTTACAGAACCCGTGATGGCGGAAAAAGCTGGACCAAAATTGTCACCGGACTAAGGGAGGATCCAATCAATGTGGTCAAGGAAGATCCCTATTGCAAAGGTTTATTGTTTGCCGGCAGCGAAACCCAGGTCTATTTTTCGACCGATGATGGAGAACACTGGCGGACCCTTCGAAGCAATATGCCGGCCACTTCCATTCGTGATTTGTGTATCAAGGACAATGATCTTGTCGTGGCTACACACGGTCGCAGTTTCTGGATTATGGACAACATCCAGTCTCTGCGCGATGTTTGCAAAAACCGGATCAAGTCTCCACATCATCTTTTCACCACAGCACCGGCTTACCGCGTTCGCTGGAACATGAATACGGACACCCCGTTGCCTCAGGAAGAACCTGCCGGAGAGAATCCGCCGGACGGCGCGATGATCGACTATCATCTGGGAAATCAGGTTAATAAAATTGAAATAATTATAAGGAATGCTGCGCATGAAGTCATCAGACACTACAGCAACTCGGATACGTTAGTCAAGATTCCAGAAGTCAATATCCCGGAATACTGGATCCGGCCACAACAGACACTGCAAAATTCACAAGGTGCGCATCGATTCTTGTGGGACCTTCATCTAGATCCACTGAATATTGCGCCATCCTATCCTATCGCAGCCATCTACCGCAATACGGCATCCAATGAAAGCAGTCCGCTCGTTCCGCCTGGGATTTATGAAGTTGAATTAAAAGCGGATGGCAATACTCAATCCGCCAGGCTTGCCGTGCTCGCCGATCCGCGTGTTCCAAAATCGACTACAAACTATGCATTGCAGTACCGTCTAGCATTGGATTGCTATTACAATGCCAAAAAATGTCTTGACATTCTGAATAATCATGTGCTTACCAAAGAACTGCAGGAGAAATACGGAAATTATTTCAGCCGATTCTTAAGCATGATGCGCACTTTACAGGACAGCGACAACAAACCGACTGCCGCAATGATCCGTGACGTTCGCAACACATCCTCCGAATTCGAAAAATTCCTTGGCAAGTTGAAATAGTATTTTCCCTGGTCATGTACATTACAAAGGCCAATCCAAAAACAATAAATAAATTGTAGTGAAAACACGATAATTAAAATAAAACCCAGAATTGTCATTGGAAAAGATTTCTAATGACCGCCATTAGAAAAAAGATGCCATATTCTATTGAAATTCAATGATTTAATAACTTTTCATATGTTTCGAGAATAATTATTTTTGAGTAATA
>JAIBCI010000027.1 GCA_019694255.1 Saprospiraceae bacterium | reverse complement strand
CTTTCTAGCTCATATTGATCCTGCTTCCATGTATATTTTGGTGCATTCTCTTTAACATTTAACCAGAGCTTTACTTAATATGGGATACTCCTCGAGTCAATGGACATTATTGTAATTATTAAATTAATATATAAGACCATGGATACTTCGAATTATTTATCCTTTCGATCATACCACGCTTTGATTGCGTGTTAATCTATAAAATCGATAAACCAGATACCCCAAGGTGCCCCAGACTGAAGCAATAATAAATATAGCAATGCTAAGAAGCCATAACGGCACACGATTGCCTCTTGCCCACAAACTTCTTTCCCCATAATGACTAACGTATTCTGTAGATTTTCCCCAAGGGGCAGTGATCGTACTTTCGAGTGTGCCCATTTGTTCATGATCGTCTATTCTCGCTACGATTTCAAGCTGGCCCTCTCTGTCACCAGGAATATTTTCAACGGTAAAATCGGCATTTGCAATACCCACTGAATCCGTGGTATAGTTTTCCTCCTCCCCCACAGGTAGTATCGAACCACCTAATCGTCTGATACCAATTTTAATTTCAACATCGCTTGCGGGTACCCAGGATGAGTCTTGCAGTATCATAACCTTTGCAGTAACATGGTGACCTGCATCATCAGTACTTGTATCTATTTGAACTCTGCCCGGAGTAACATCAAGTTCAGATTCCAGTCTTCCAAAATCCTCAACAGAATCCGAAACGGCATAAATTTTGAATTCGGTTCCGGAGTGCCAATTTTCTTTTAGACTCGCCGGGAGGTAAATCATACCCTTACCATCCTCTTTTGTCATCACCTTACCAATGAGATTCGATGGGTTAGAATCGTCTCCCAGATAAACATTGACTGGCAATCCTCGCAGGGGTTCTACTGTTTTATTTGCCTTGGTAATAGTTTGAAGGCTTATATATTGCGCACTTCTGTTGATACAATGGTAATGCAATATTATAAATGCCTTTCTTCTTGGCTTATCGGTTGAATCTGACTGGGCCTTTATCAGAAAAGCTGGCTGACCTGATAACAACACCAAAAAGATTAAAACAAGCTTTCTAAATGAGTTTCTCTTCTTCTTCATCATGGCCTGTAATTGTTTCTTGAATAGGAATAATAGGAAAAAATCTTACAAATAGGGTTATGATTAGCATCGCACCAGCAAGGGAACCCATCGCAATGGCCCACTCTTCCCAACTGGGAAAATAATGCTTAAAGCGCTCGGGTACGTCCCGCATTGGAAGCAGGGGATGCAAAAGTGTAGGCGTCACAATCAGATATCTTTTAAACCACGCTCCGATGACAACCATAATACTTGCCGCAAATGCCCATCCCGGAGATCTGCCCCATTTGTTTATCAGAATTAATATCGGCACAAGCATTCCTACGATAACAGCGAACCAAAACATCGGTGCAAATGAACCTGCGAATAATTGGGTTAGGTGTGCTTCTTCCGGCTTTTTCATTTTAAACGCGGGTACCAGATATTCATTAATATTAAAGTACAAATAAAGAAAGCACAGCAGCACAACCGCCTTTCCCATCCTGTCGAAATGAGCTTCTGTTATATAATGTTCCAGTTGATACGCGCGCCTGATAACATACATTGCTATGACTACCCCTCCTGCCCCTACAAGAAAAGCACCGGATACAAAATATGCCCCGAAATTAGTGCTGTCCCAACCAGGCCTGTATGTGGTTGCAAATAACCATGAGGTGACCGTATGAATACAAAAAGCTACAGGAATAATTAATATACTTAGAATAGTTATTGAATGTCCATTGTTTTTGCGCTGTTCGGAAGATCCGGTCCAAAACGAACTTAAAAATTTATATATTCCTTGTGGCCATGTCCTTCGAACCGCAGTGTTTGCTTTGGACAATAGTTTTAAGTCGGGAATCATCGGAAAATATAACAATAGCACGCTGATGATAAGATAAGTACCAATAACAACAACATCCCACATGATAGGCGACTGCAGCCTAGGGTGTAAAGCAAGATTTAGTAACCTCTCGGGCCGACCCATATCGACAATAATAATCAGTGACGCGAGAAATATTGCGGATACCGCTATAATTTCAGCTATTCGCGTTAGTGGCTTGCTCCATTCTATATTGGCAAGTCTGAAAATGGCTGTTATCAATGAACCAACGAGACTGATAGCCACAAAGAAAACAAAGTTGGATATATAAATACCCCAAGACACATAATCTCCCATATTTGTAACAACCAATCCTTTATTGAGCTGTCTGATATAGGCAAATAGCCCGATTAAGCACACGATACTCAAAGCGATTACCCAGTATACACCGATTTTGCTAAAAGTCTTGGGGCTTAATTCCTGGACAATTTTTTCTCTCTTAATATTTGAAGTAATATTCATTTGGCTTCTATTTAATGGTGATTTGAAGCTTCTGTCGGATCTGGTTCATTCTTTAATCCTGTCTCGTATGGAAAGTTCCTGTTAACTGGTGGCAGGTAATATACGGATGGTTTAGTCCCCAGATCTTCCATTAGACGGTATCCGGCCTTATCTCTGATTAATTCCGTAAATCTGAAAGTCTCTGCCCCATTGGTGACTGAATCTTCATACATATCGCCAAAAAAGAAAACACCATTAGGACAAGCACTCACGCAATGCGGCAACTCTCCCTGGCGAACCATATCAGGGCAGAAATCACATTTACCAACTGTACCTTTTTTCTGCGGCACACTGGTTTCACAGTGATATTCCTGCTTTGCAATTTCTAGCGGGATAAGTGGTTCTTCCCAGTTAAAGACTCTTGTAGAATATGGGCAAGCTGCCATGCAGAAACGACAGCCTATGCATCTATCACTGTCAATAAGCACTGCACCATCCTGACGCTTGAAGGTTGCATCTACAGGACAAACTTTTACACATGGTGGCTCGTCACAATGCATGCAGGTTGTGGGTTGCCAATAAGGTGCTGTGTGATCAGCATCCTTCATTCCATACACTTTGATCCAACTTTGCCCGGGATGAACATGATGCATGTGATTACACGCTTCCTGACATTTTTTCAAGTTTTTGCATCGTGATAAATCAATCACCATGACAAGTTTTTTATCAGGAATTCCAATTCTTTCTGATTCGTTCGAAATTTTTGGAAGCTCTGGAACGGGTTTGAGAAATGCCTTGTCAACCTCAATTATTTCGCCATCTACAGAGAGCAGGCGCACCTTCTCACCAGAGGGTTCCACACTATCTTCAGGTTGAAAAGGATTGCTTTTTGTATTACAGGCTGATGCTAAAAAAGCAGCTGCAAGACCTTTCGCTAAGAAAGACCTTCTGGTATTTTCCGACTTGTTTTTCATTGCGAACTTTTAATGTGACTTTCTAAACACCCAGTTTTTTAACTCTGTCAGGCTGACCTTATGTCCCTTGCTTTGAATTTTATCAATATCAATTTCAACAAGGTTCCCATCCTGGGTTAGAAATTTTTTTGAAGTTTTGATCTCTTCTTTAATCAACTTTACCTTGGCCAATTTTAACAGGCCTAAACCTGCCACAATAGAAGCCGTTGCAAGAACAAATTTTGATCGCTTCATTTTGGACTTGTTTTTATAGGAAAAAAATGGGGGTAGCGTTGAACGCATAATCCCCCCAAATAATTAGTTATTTTTTAAAGGTACGAACATAGTTCACAATATTCCAAATGTCATTTGCATCCGGAATCTTCTTTTTAAAACTTGGCATATCGTCCCTTCCTTCGGATGTCTTATAGAAAATAGATCCGTCAGTCTGACCCTGAAATGCTGCAGATGACATGTCCCTGGATCAGTCTTTAATTGCGCAGCCTTTGAACCGTCACCGTGTCCTGTTTTGCCATGACATGAGGCGCAATGTTTGCCAAAAAGCGTTTTACCTTCTGCAATTGATGCTGCATCAGATTTTACAGGATTGGCCATCTTTTTATTCTTATCTGGTACCGGCCAATCACCGAAAGTATGTGAAACAAAACTGCTTAGTCCGAAACCTAAAAGGACTGCAAAAAATACGACAACACTAATCTTTTTCATCTTTATTTCAGTTTTAATATTTAACAATATTATTAATCCGAATTTTCCAAATACAGAAGGCTTGAACATCCTTTGAGTTGCCTTCAAATTTAGACTTCAGTATATTTTTTTGTAAATCAA
>JAIBCI010000014.1 GCA_019694255.1 Saprospiraceae bacterium | reverse complement strand
AGAAACCATGGCAGCGTAGTAAGATGCTATTCAGTTATCTTTAATTTATTCATTTATGCTGTACGCCTTTCAAGGCTAATAAGGATTCTCAAGCCCTGAAGGGGCTTTATATTTATAGCAACGGGCTTTAGCCCGTTGTGAGGAATTATGCCAAATGAATTTTTGGCGGCATTTTTGCGCAAAGAGGGCAAAAATGATGACAAAAATAATCAACACAATATTAGATTAACGTTAGAGCCGCTCGAGCATTTTACATACAACAAAAATGTCTCCCCTACAGGGCTTGATTGTATGCTATTGATGTGATGCTATAAAAGTACCGCTCCTCCGGAGCTTGTGGATATCGTTTGTGGTCATGAATAAGAATCGGATTTGACAATTGACTACTGGCCATTCTCCATTGTCAATGTGGCCTTGGCTGTGCAGCTTGGGACCCAACCAACAAATGAAGCGACCGCAGCAAAAACTGTTTGAGTCCAAAGTGAGGCAATACCGAAGACACGGATGAAGAGGAAGTCCAGAGCAAAGAATTCTGCCCATGACGAGTTTTTTTTGTGAAGCGAATGAGTTGCTGTTGGGTAAGGGAGCATCCCAGCTATGAGCTTTTCACATCAATTGAAATTTATTACTAATTAAATTCCTTGATTATATAAGCACTAATTGAATCAAGTTTAATGGAATTCATGTTAATAATTTCGTTATAAGAATATTCCTTTATTATATCACCATTTAGTTTTTTAATCATTATATGTTTTGCGTCATCTGGATCTTGTTCGCTAATTCTAAAATATCCAAATAAGTAAGTCTCGCCGCCTCGTAAGCTATTTAGCTTTAACTTATATAAATCACACTCTTTGATATGAATTTTTTCAGAAGTGCCAAACATTATATCAATGGTATAAGAATCGATGCCTTCTAACATAAAATATAATATCCTTTCTGGTCTGCCTATTTCTACGACAATACAGGAACTCCATAGAAGGCTAAAGAAAATTATGTAAATTTGTTTTATTGACATCGATCAATGATCATCATACGAAAGTGGGCGTTCTGCTTCTTCCGGCATTTACCACTTGCTCTTCTTCTTGCTGCTCTTGGCTTTGTGATTAAATTCCAGGGCTAACCTGATCCAATCATCGAGTTCTCGCATACTCCGAATTCCTTCCGGCTGAATAAAGGCGTATCCCTTCATGGCCTTTTTGGTAAAATCCATCGGGCCGGCACCCGGCTTGCTCATTACTTCCTCCGTGAGTTCGGGATCAAAACGAACCATGAGCTGATCTCCGACAATGCCAAGACACATCTTGTCGTTGATCATATAACATACGCCGCCAAACATTTTCTTTTCTTCAAGTAGAAGATTCATTTCTGAAAGTCTGGCGAACACTTTGTCGGCTAATTCTTCACTGTAGGCCATATCAGTTTAATTTCTCAAAAATAATAGAACTATTGATTCTTCATGATGAATCCTGTTAATCCTGGATTCAGTAAGATTAACGACTGATTTGGTTGATGCTTTTGAGCATGACATCATTTTCGTTATGTGTTTTAAATTTGTCCTGACTGAACCAAGTGGAAAAGAAAAAGAAATTTCTCCCGAAAGCAGAGTATCCCGGTGGCATGAAGGCGATGTCTGCTTTCATAGACCATCAAATGCTGTATCCGGAATCTGCCTTGCGCGACAGGGTGGAGGGCATGGTCAGTCTTCGTCTGACCATCAACTACCTGGGGCATGTGGAGGAGGTTCAAGTCCTGAAGTCTTTACAATCCGATTGTGATGAAGAGGCTGTGCGGCTGGGCAAACTTCTGATTTTTCATGTGGCCAAAGTTCGCGATGTTAAGATTCGTTGCTACCAGAATATCAACATACATTTCAGGTTGCCCGCACATAAAGCAGCGCAATTAGTTCTGAATTATGAGATCACGACCGAAAATCAAGTACAGGAGCAGGCGCCAGGTGTCTATCATTACCGCATTGAATTGAAGTAAATCCAAATTATTTCAAAGAATGTTATATATTATAAAAAATAATATATATTTGCGTCGTATAAAAAGCCAGCCTTTACATGAATTCTGAGATCACTTCGCGCTTCATCCAATGCTATGAAGAATTGTACCGAAGTGGTAAATGCAGGAGCGCAAGGCAGTTTGCGCACGCAATGGGCGTAGCACCACAGTCACTCAATGAGATTTTAAAATTGCGCAGAGAGGTCAACATCGACCTGATGGAAAAGGCTTGTACTGTATTTTCTATGAATGCCAATTTTCTTGTGACCGGCATAGGTCCTAAGTTTTTGAAGGAAGATTATAGCGGAGTGCCCGGTATACTCACCATTGTGACTGATCACGACGAAGATGAGCGTATTGTGCATGTACCGGTACAGGCTCAGGCAGGTTATCCCGGCAGGAGTATGGATCCTGTCTTTGTGCAGCAATTGCCTTCTTACAATCTGCCGCTTCCAAAATTACAGTTTGATCAGACTACGCGATCGTATGAGGTCGATGGTGAAAGTATGGAACCCTTACTTTATAAAGGGGATATTGTCATCAGCACCTATATGCATCCTGTTCATTGGGAAAAAGGCCTCCGGGAAGGGCCGGTGTATGTCATTGTTACATGCCAGGATGTGCTGGTTAAACGATTAACCAACCGGCTTGTTCAGGAAAGAAAAATCATACTCCATTCTGACAATCCATCGTTTAGCTCGATCGCTATGGCTTTGTCTGATATCCGTGAGATCTGGCAGGTCAAGGCTCGAATAAGCACCCAGATGGATAAGTTAAAACCAGCTGAACCGGATAAATTCGGTGAGCTTGGACAGCTCAAACACATGCTGACTGATCAGGGTGAACTTCTTCGTGAACTCATGGAGCGACTCAATAGCCAGGTATAAGGGTATTGTTTTGCCTGATTTTTCGTTTGATTCCTTAATCAACATCGGGAAGGCCTGTTTCAGTGTTTTTAGCGGTTGCCAATAGTTTTGAACGTTGGTGTCCTATGAATATGGCCCCTGCAAACGCATAAAAAGTAACCTTGGTGTAAAAATTATTTCTATTACGAAGTATTTCGTACATTTGCTGTGCAAATAACTGAAAATGCTTTTTTGGGTCAAAAAAGACCAGATATCATGCATTTTAAAACAATTGCGCTTTAAAAATGTCACTAACTGATAATTCAAACCAATGAAAAAAGGACTTTTATCCCTGGTAACGCTGTTGTTCACGATGATGCTATACGCTCAGGAAGCCCGCCTCCTTCGGTTTCCAGCCGTCAGCAAAGACAAAATTTGTTTTAGTTATGCCGGTAACCTTTACCTGGTTGGCATCAACGGCGGCGTCGCCCGCAGGATCACGGGTCACGAAGGAACAGAGGTATTCCCGAGATTTTCGCCAGACGGATCCCGAATTGCATTTACCGGACAGTATGACGGAAATTCTGAAATTTATGTCATGCCTTCTGAAGGTGGCGAACCCCAGCGCGTCAGCTATACTGCGACCCTCGGACGCGATGATGTTTCAGACCGCATGGGTCCGAATAATATTTGCATGACCTGGCGCGATGACAAGACCATCGTGTTGAGGTCCCGCTGGATGGACTTTAACGACTGGAAGGGCCAACTCTATACAATCAATGTAAGCGGAGGTATGCTGGAGCAACTTCCGTTTCCGCAGGGTGGATTCTGTTCCTATTCACCGGATAAAAAAAAGCTCGCATTTAATAGAGTATTCCGTGAATTCAGAACATGGAAACGTTACCGCGGAGGACAGGCGGATGAAATATGGATCTATGATTTTGATACACGCCAGACTACCAAAATAACCGACAACGATGCACAGGATATCATCCCGATGTGGAATGGTGACAAAATCTACTACCTGTCGGACAGAGAAGGCAGAATGAACATTTACTGTTATAACTGGTCGACCAAACAAACCAAAAAAATCAGTGATTTTAAAGAATACGATTGCAAATTCCCTTCCATTGGACCTGATGCCCTGGTTTTTGAAAACGGTGGCTTTATTTACAAGATCAATGTAAAAGATGACAAGGTCGAAAAAGTCAATATTATGATTAAAGAAGACCTTTCAATCGGCAGAGACAAAATGGTCAATGCAAAAGATTATATCAATTCTTACCATGTATCACCGGACGGTAAGAGAGCATGCTTCACGGCAAGGGGCGACGTTTTTACGGTTCCATCACAAAATGGGCCCACCCGCAATCTCACGAATTCTTCGGGGTCACATGAACGCAGTGTAGATTGGTCTTCTGATGGAAAGTATGTTGCGTATATTTCAGATCAGACCGGAGAGGATGAAGTCTTTATGGTGCGGACAGATGGGCGATCAGCACCGGTTCAACTCACAAGCGGTTCTGACAATTACAAATACGGACTCAAGTGGTCACCGGACAGCAAAAAAATAACCTATAGCGACAGAAATCAGAATGTTTACTACGTGGATATTGATTCAAAAAATGTCACAAAAGTGATACATAGTGATGTCAATGAGATCACAGACCAGGTGTGGTCACCTGATAGTAAATACCTTGCTTATACCAACCGCAATTTCAAACAGAATGCGCAGGTTTTCATCTACGCCTTGTCAGAAAAGAAGAGTTATCCGGTGACAGAAGCCTGGTTTGACTCCTACGCTCCGGTATTTAGTGGTAACGGGAAGTATTTGTTTTTTGTTTCCGACCGCACATTCAATCCGTCTTACAATAATCTTGAATGGAACCATGCCTATTTTGACCTTTCCAAACTCTATCTGGTGACACTACACTCAGAAGACAAAAACCCCTTTGCACCGAAATCCGATGAAGTGTCAGTTACTGAAAAACAGGATTCATCGATGAAAAAAGACGATGCCGTCAAAATGGATAAAAAAGATATGCCCAAGGAGGATAAGAAAGATATCAAAAAGCCGCAGGGGATACTTTTTGACGGAATTGCAGATCGCATTGCCGAGATACCTGTTTCTGCGGGCAACTACCGCGGATTATACAGCACGGATGAAGATTTATATTATTTCAAATCGGCAACCAATCAGCCGAATAAACTGATGCGCTACGATCTCAAGTCGCAGAAGGAGTCAGAGATAAGCGACAAAATTGGATCCTATGAAATTACAGCCGACAAAAAGAAAATGATGCTGCAGTCGGGTGGAAATTATTATATCATTGACTTGCCGATGGCAAAAGCTAACCTGGAGACTCCCCTTAATCTGGGCGATATGAAAGTGCTTGTGCATCGTAAGGAAGAATGGAACCAGATTTATTATGAATGCTGGAGACAGATGAGAGATTTTTTCTATGATCCTGGAATGCACGGAGTTGATTGGAAGTTAATGAGAACTCGTTATGCCGAACTACTTCCTTATGTAAATACCCGACAGGATCTCACCTATATTATCGGCGAATTAATCGGCGAATTGAACTGCGGTCATGCCTATGTCGGTGGCGGTGATTATGTCAAGGCAGAAAGAATTTCAATGGGGCTTTTAGGTGCTAGGTTGAGCAAGGATCCATCAGGATATTTTAAAATCAACAAGATTTATAGCGGCCAGAATTGGGAAAAAGGCGTTCGTTCGCCATTGACAGAAATTGGTGTTAACGTGAAGGAAGGTGATTACATCATTGCTGTCAATGGGTTTAACCTTAAAAACACGGATAACATTTACAAACTTCTAACAGGACAGGCAGACAAACAGGTTAGCCTGACCGTTAATACTGCACCTGTCGACAAAGACGCGCGCGATGTAACCGTGGTGCCGGTGGCAGATGAACAGAAGCTGATTTATTATAATTGGGTCCAACATAATGTTGAAAAAGTCAACAAAGCCACAAATGGCAGAGTGGGCTATATCCATATTCCGAATATGGGATCTGACGGTTTGAATGAATTTGTCAAATACTTCTATGCCCAGCTTGATAAGGAAGCAGTAATCATCGATGATCGCGGAAACGGAGGAGGTAATGTGTCTCCGCATATCATCGAAAGACTTAAAAGGGAGCCTGTCCAGGTTACCAAAATGCGCAATAGCTTGCCACGTTACGAACCGGCTGAAGAAATAATCGGACCAAAAGTGGCGCTGATTGATGAATATTCCGCCAGTGACGGGGACATCTTTGCTTATCGTTTTCGTAAATCAGGTCTTGGACCTATCATCGGCAAACGTTCATGGGGAGGTGTAGTAGGTATTCGGGGAAGTCTTCCAATTGTCGATGGCGGATTTCTCAACAGACCTGAATTTGCACGATATGATGTCGATGGAACAAAGTGGGAAATAGAAGGTCACGGCGTAGATCCGGATATTGTCGTAGACAATGATCCGGCCCGGACTTTTGCAGGCGAAGATGCGCAGCTAGATAAAGCGATTGAAGTGATCCTGTCAAAAATGGGCAATAAGAAATTCGTCGAGCCCAAAGCGCCTCCTTTTCCAAAGAAGTAACTAAAATGTGTTTGCCGGTCTTTGATTTTGGTCTGTTCGTCCGAATTTTATTTTAAAAAGAAAAAGTGGTTGCAGCTTTGGCGCCATTATTGATTTATGAAAAGATTGATTATTATCTTAATGATTTTTGGCGGATGGCGTTCTGCCTTTACCCAAATGGGTGGATTTCAACCCAAAGTTCAGCCAGGGACAGGTAAGATTAGCGGTCAGGTTATTGACTCGACCACTCGGGAACCGCTGGCTTATGCGAATATTGTATTGCGTGAAGCGCTGGAACATAAAGATGTCGATGGGGTCCTTGCGGGAGATCGGGGTGAATTTCAGTTTAAGGAACTTAAAAATGCCCGATATGAACTGGTCATCACCATGCTCGGTTATCAGTCGCGAATTATCGGTCCTTTTAAAATCAACAAGGACATTCAATCGTATGAACTCGGAAGCATGGCAGTGCTCAGCGCATCAAAGCAACTGGAAGAAGTAACCGTCACCGGTCAAAAGGAAATTATTGAGAATAAGCTTGACAGGATCGTATACAATGCGGGTCGTGATGTCACGGCAAAGGGAGGAACCGCAGAAGATGTTCTTCGGAGGACACCAATGCTGACGGTTGACCTGGAAGGTAATGTGTCACTTCGCGGATCAAACAATATTACACTGCTTATCAACGGCAAACCTTCTACGGTGATGGCTTCATCGATCAAGGACGCGGTCAAAATGATACCTGCAGATATTATTCAGAAGGTGGAGGTGATCACGCAACCAGGGGCGAAATATGATGCAGAGGGTACGGCCGGTATTGTCAATATCGTGACGCGTGTCAAAAAAGTTACCGGCAAGAGTGGTTCCTTTAATGTTAGTGGGGGAACACGGAGTTCATTTCTGGGTACCAACCTGTCTATTCGGCAGGGCAAAATAGGGTATACGGCCAATATCGGAGGAATGATGTGGAGAGGCTACAGCAGAACTACAACCGACCGTGTGAATCAACTGGGCGGAACATCACTTTATATTGATCAGAAAAGCAATGCGCACAATATTGGAGGAGGAGTGTTTATGCAGGGAGGTGCAGACTACGATATCGACGACAAACAATCGTTAACCTTCGGCCTGCGTGTGCCGACAAATATTTTTTATAATAATTACAATTCTACAACTTACAGTGGTGCGATTTCTCCGGCGCCTTTCTCGTTTGAACGAAAGGGTTATTTTCGGAATCTTAATCTCGGTTCCGATATCAATGCGGAATACAAGAAAACCCTGGAAAAGGAAAATGAGCATGAATGGACGGTATCTTCTCAATACTCCATTAATCGCGCAAAAGGAAAATACAACACCGATCAGTTTAATGAGTTGGGAGATCTTAATTACGCAGAGACGGGCCCGAACTTAGGATATAACAAGGAGCTGACAATTGCTACGGATTATGTACGGCCACTGACAAAGAATGTCAAGTTGGAATTGGGCGCCAAGGCGATCATGCGCAATGTGACAAGTGATATTCACTATGACACGCTGGATGTAGCAGGTGGCACCTACTTGAGAGATACGCGTCGTACGAATTATCTGGATTACCATCAGAATGTTGGTGCAGGGTATACTCAAATCACCTTTCCGGTGGCACCCAAAATCACCGGAAGGGTAGGAATGCGATTTGAAGAGACAGGTATTCATGCGAATATTCTCAACGAATCTTCGTTTAAGCACCAGTATCCGAGCTGGATTCCGTCTGGCCTTGTATCCTACAACATATCCAAAAGCTTTACTTCAAAAATCTCCTATAGTCGCAGGATCCAGCGACCAAGTATGAGTTATCTTAATCCATATGTCAATTACAATGATCCGACAAATATTTCATACGGAAATCCCAAGCTGACGCCAGAGATTACAGAGTCATTTGAGAGTCAGAATGTCTTTTCCAAAAACTTTATTAATCTCAACGTTACCTTATACCACCGCATCACAAGGGATCTAATTGACAACTACAGATTCGTTGATTCGCTGGGTATTACCAACGCTACCTACAATAATTTGTCTACCGCTTACTCGAGCGGCGCCAGCATTAACGGTGGGATCATGCGCCTTGGCAAGATTATTCTGAATGCGACGGCCAACCTTTTTTACCAGAAAATAAATAGCGAACGATTTGTCGGTGTAAAGAATGACGCTTTCAACTATTCGCTGAATGGATTTTGTATGGTGAATGTAAGTCCGACATGGAGCGTCACACTATTTACCTTGTATAATTCACCTCGGCTCACAACGCAGGGCAAACAAGGAACCTGGTATGTATATTCATTGGGTGCAAGAAAAGATTTATGGAAAAAGAAGGGCGCTTTTAGTTTTGGTATTGATAACCCGTTTGAGACCTGGATGCCGATCAATTCTTCGTTTAGTTCTTCAGAGTTCAGTTATAATTCTCGCAGCCTTTTTGAAGCGCGTGGTATCAGGGTTGGATTGGAGTATCGTTTTGGTGCCATGGAATTCGGAGCACCAAAAAAGAATAAAAAAGGTTATCAGAATGATGACCTCAAACAAGGAGAAGGTGACGGCGGTGCAATGGGTGGTGGAAGAAATTAATGTTAACTCTTACGGTATCCAATTGCTAATTCACAAAGGCCACCGTTAAATATTATTGTTTGAATAGCGGTTGAGCGTAATAGCTATTTCGAATAATTATTTGACAGAAGCAATTACATCAACATTGCCCTTGACGACCTGGTCAATGCTTACCTTGATTTCTGAATTTAGTGGAAGATAAAGGTCAACACGCGATCCGAATTTGATGAAACCCATGTCTGCACCTTGTTCTGCTTGATCACCTTCTTTGGAATAACAGCATATTCGTTTGGCCAATGCGCCGGCAATTTGACGCATCAGGATCTCTTGGCCGTCTTTTCTTTTAATCACGACAGTGGTTCGTTCATTTTCAGTGGAAGACTTTGGATGCCAAGCCACGAGGAATTTTCCAGGATGATATCTCGAATAACTTACGGTGCCGGACCAGGGATATCTGTTGACATGCACATTGAGCGGATTCATAAAGACAGAGACCTGTAAGCGCTCATCTTTGAAATATTCACTCTCAAAAGTCTTTTCAATCACGACCACTTTGCCGTCAGCAGGGCAATACACCAGGTCATCCGAAACCTTGGCAACAATCCGTTCAGGATTGCGGAAAAAATTAACCACAAGAAAAAGTAAAACCCCTAAGATTATTGCAGCGGGCCACAGCAGAAAACTGTTCATGTAACTAAGCAACAATACAATTAATAGGTAGACGATCAGGCTACCGGTTACCCAGGTCAATCCTTCTTTATGAATTCGTATCATGTCAATTGAATAATTCGATCAATATAATTCCAACAGGTATAACAAAAAAGAAACTATCAAAACGATCCAGGAATCCGCCGTGTCCCGGAAGCATCGATCCTGAGTCTTTTATTCCCGCCATCCGCTTTAGACTACTCTCATAAAGGTCTCCAAGCGAACCGGCAACTACGATTGCAGTACCTGTCAAAATCAGCGCGAAGTTATGATTCATCAAATGAAAAAACTGATTTAAAATAAAAATTGCAATAATTCCACCCACAAGCCCGGTCAATGAGCCTTCTAATGTTTTCTTTGGCGAAATAGCCGGCGCCAGCGGTGTCTTGCCGAATAGCCTTCCGCCAAAATAGGCCATCGTATCATTGCTCCAGTTGATGATGATAAAACTGAGGATAATATATCGCGCACGATCAAAATCTGCATTAAGAAATGTCATAGCAACACAGACAGGCAACACGATATAAATTATTCCGGGAACGATGCCACTCAAAATCTTGACGGATCTCGAGCTTTTAATCAAATAAAAATAAGTCATCATAAGCAATATGCTTATTCCGCATCCAAAATAGATTAGCGTCTTGGATACGGTGCACGGATAAAAATTACTTGATGAAAAAATCAATAGCTGGATTAGTATAGCCGCAGACAGAAATAATCTTTTATGTACACTGTTGCAAAAATGGCGTTGCCACTCAATGCTGCTAAATGCTCCAATAATCAATAGCAAGAGCGATGCAGAAAAGTATTGCCACCAAATTGCGCCAAGCATGACAACACCGAGAATGAGACCAGTCACAATTCTTGTTGCCATGGTTGTCTGAGTTTGAATTGATTTAATTTTTGGAATATAAAATAACACAGAATCAGGCTCACGATAGCAGCTGGGATTATTTTCATAGCCTCAAAATCTTTGTTGTCCAGACTGTCAACGCCAATTTGGCTAACATATAATACTTGTATGCCATTAAATAAAAAATGCAACATCGCTGAATAAATGATATTGCCGCCAAGGTAGTAGATGGTTCCGAGTATAAATCCTAGTCCCATCCTTGGAAGAAATCCTTCAAATTGAAGATGCATGGATGAAAAAATGATGGACGATAAAAGAATTGCTGCCCAGGGAGAACCCAGTAATCGAACCAATTGATTCTGAATAATCCCTCGGAATATCCATTCTTCGGCAATACCAGGAATCAAAGCCACCGTGACGATAACATAAATGTAATCGGACCAATCTTGAATTGATAATATTCTTTTTAGTAACGCATTAATTTCATTTTCCCTTACGGTCAACCATTCCGGTAAGTTCAAGAGATTGTTGATATAAGACAGAAGACCTGTAATCGGTAATGAACAAATAAAAATGGCTAAGGCGTACATCCCGAAAATCATGTATGGCGGGGATGAGCGGTAGTAATTTCTTATTCCGGGTCGATAAACAGATAGAACAACTGCGGGCAGAATCAATATGCACAAATGACTCAAGAGCTGAAGTACAAGCAATTGTCGGGCATTCATGGTGTCCAGGTAATCCGTCAGCCTGGGAATTGAAGATCCGGCTCCACTGCCGTTATGAATATAAATACCTATTGTTGTAACAAGGCTATACAACATAAATCCAAGGCTCATCACCAGCAGGAGAAGAAGTAGATTAACTAGTGCATCTTTGCCTGATAATTTCATCGACCATGACCAGATTAAGCGTAAATATCAATAAAATTGCCCTTTTGCGCAACTCAAGAAACTCGAATCTTCCGGACATCTTGACGATGGCGAAGGATTGCGTTGCTTTTGGGGCGGAGGGTATAACCGTTCATCCGCGACCCGATGAGCGTCATATTCGCAAGTCAGACATACCTTTATTACGTCAAGCCCTGGATGTTGAGTTTAATATTGAAGGCTATCCTTCTCCAGAATTTATTGAATTGGTTCTGGCCAATAGGCCCGCTCAGGTGACGCTTGTGCCGGATCCGCCTGATGCGCTCACTTCAGATACCGGGTGGGATACGAAGACGCACCAGCGATTTCTTATCAAGGTCATTGAGGATTTCAAACAAGCCGGGATTCGGGTATCACTTTTTCATAATCCAGAGCCTGAATTGATTCCGTATACATTGGACACTGGAACTGATCGTATTGAGCTTTATACAGGTAGGTACGCCCAGGAATATGCCAATGGACGTGAGAATGCAGTGAAATTGCATATTCTGACCGCCGAGGCAGCCCTCGATGCAGGGCTTGGGATTAACGCTGGACATGATCTTAACCTGGACAATTTGGCTTTTTACAGAAGGCAGGTCCCTGGTCTAAGCGAAGTATCAATAGGTCATGCCATAATCTGTGATGCGCTATACTACGGCCTGCAAAATACCATTCAAATGTACCTTCATCAGCTTCGGGGGGAGTGAAACTTAAAGTTTGAATAAGTTTTTTATTCATACAATGAAAATATAACCTTATATTTGCGGCTCAATTTTTTAAGCATATGCTAATTGTTGATGTCAGAGAATCCGAGTCTATCGACCGTGCGTTGAAAAAGTTCAAAAAGAAGTTTGAATCTACCAAGACGTTAAAGGAGCTTAGAAAGAGAAAATTTTTCACAAAGCCTTCTGTCGCGCGTCGTTCTGAGATTCTCAAGGCGAGGTTCCGGGATACTTTTACGCTGAATAACGAATTATAATTTTTTATAATATGTTTTGAATTCCGGCTATCTTTGCGCTGGATGATAGTGCAAAGGATAGAGGAATTTGGGGCATTTATTGCAGGAGAAAAGAAATATTCTTCACACACCCTCAAGAGTTACTTACAAGATTTACGGGATTTTAAGGATTATCTGAGGAGCCAATATATGGTGTCTAATCCTTTAGAAATAAAGCCGACATATATTCGGTCTTGGCTGGCCTCCATGTCTGCTGCCGGAATGGAATCTTCCTCACTCAACAGAAAGTTATCGACCCTCAAATCATTTTTTAAATTTATCAAAGGCAGAGAGCCAGGAATGATCAATCCAATGAGGAAGATTGTGAGTCCAAAAAATAAGAAAGCACTTCCAAAATTTGTGACGAGCCGTGAGATGGAGACCATGCTGGTAGATAATGAGACGGAAGCTGCCGATTACTTTACAGAACTGCCTCATTTTATGGTTCAGTTATTTTATGAGACAGGTATAAGGTGCTCTGAAATGGCCAGTATAAGACTACAAGACATCAATACTGCAGGAAATTCCATTAAGGTTCTGGGAAAGGGTAACAAACAGCGAATAATTCCGGTCCGTGCCGAACTTATGGTCAAAATAATGCGTTTTATTAATATTAGGAAGGATGTGGATAATATTCAGTGTGATCATCTCATCATAACACCAAGGGGAATGAAAGCCTATCCAAAATATATCTACAACCTGGTTCATAAAGTTCTTGAGCGCAATACCAGTGCCCAGCAGAAAAGCCCCCATGTACTTCGTCATACTTTCGCGACGCACCTTGCGGATAATGGGGCCGAGATCAATGCCATTAAAGCGCTATTAGGGCATTCTTCCTTAAAGGCCACGCAGGTGTATACTCATAATTCAATTCAGAAAATCAGAGAAGTGTATGTTCTGGCTCACCCGAGGGCCCAGAAAAAATAGTTTAATTCACAAAATCAAACGCAATGTTAGCAAGAATTCAATCGATTCACTTTGATGCTGATACCAAGCTTATTCAAACCATTGAGGAGAAGATAGGGCAGCTGACGCATTATGGCAGTAAACTAAAACTTGATGCAGCGGATGTAATTCTTAGACTTGAGAATACCGGGGCAATAAGAACAAAAATTGTCGAAATAAACCTCAATATTCCAGGCAAACCTGTGCGTGTTACTTCTTCCGGAAAAGCATTTGAGGAATCATTTAACAAAGCGTTCACACAACTGAAAAGGCAGCTCATTCGTCAAAAGGAGATCATCCAGGATAAGCATTAAATTCTTATTATAAATATGATGTTGAGTTGACAAATTGTAATATATTTGCAGCTCATTTTGAAAAGGGGTAGAATAGTCTGTCCTGAAATGAGAGTTTTTGTGCCAGTGTAGCTCAGCTGGTAGAGCAGCTGATTTGTAATCAGCTGGTCGGGGGTTCGAATCCGTCCACTGGCTCAAATTGTTATAAGTTATTGTAAAATAATAGCTTACAAAACCTGAAAGGTCAGGTTTTAAGAAATGTGAGAATCTGTTTCCCTGTCCAATGAATTGGGTTGCAGAATCTGGTTAAATGCGGGGATGCGCCGGAGTGGGAGAGCCGGGCCAGACTGTAAATCTGGTGTCTATGACTGAGTGGGTTCGAATCCAACTATCCCCACAACAGGTCTTCACATTGGACCGGTGTGGTTAAAATCAGATGCGGGAGTAGCTCAGTTGGTAGAGCATTAGCTTCCCAAGCTAAGGGTCGCGGGTTCGAGTCTCGTCTCCCGCTCAAAGCTTTAACAAACCGGAATTAAACCTCCCGGGGCTCAAATTATCATGGACGGCTTAACGAAGCAGGTTGAAGGATCGATCCGGACTGACCACGACGCGGGTCGTGGCAGTGAGTGTGGAGAACCAAT
>JAIBCI010000019.1 GCA_019694255.1 Saprospiraceae bacterium | reverse complement strand
CAGGATTTGTTCTAATTGAGTAAATATTCTTATTCATATATCCCGCTCCCGCTCTGTTTCTCACTCTGTGTTTCGGGCAGGATTTGTTCTAATTGAGTAAATATTCTTAATCATATATCCCGCTCCCACTTTGTTTCTCGCTCTGTCTTTCGGGCCGGATTTGATTTGATCGACTAACCTTTTTAATTTTTTCATTACCTTGTTTTTTCACTTATTTCATGATAACCTTTTTTTTGGGATTGGTGATTAAACATTCTAAGTCAAAAGAGCTGTCATTTGCATTCTAATTAAACTGGTATATCTTTCGGGTCACGTAATTTGTAGGTATAGTTTACATTGTTATTATTTTTGAAATTGCAATGTCAGAATAATAAAAGTCCTGGAAAGTCACTCAGCAAATTGTATCTTCACTAGTCTTGTTTAATAGAAATTGATGTAAATTTAAAATAGTAGTACATTTACACACATTAATCTTTTCTATATGAAGTTAACTTTGTTTTTGTATTTAACAGTTATATCGTTAAATCTAATAGGACAGACATCAGACTCTTTAGTCGTACGAGAAGTAGATAGTCTGATAAAGGTATGCAAAGGTCTTGCTAGCCAACAACAATTCAATCAATCACTGAAGATTATTTCCAGTGCCGAAGACCTGGCAATTACAAAAGTGGGACAAGAGTCGGTGTCATATGGTAACTGCTGTATGACACATGGTACAATTCTATATTTCATGGGTGAGTATAAAGAAGCGGTGCCATGGTATTTAAAAGCCAAAATAATCCGGGAAAAGACTTTGGGAAAAGTCCATTTGGACTATGCCAGAATTTTAAATAACCTTGCCCTGGTTTACAAAAATATAGGTTATTATGAAAAAGCAGAGCCACTGTATCTTGAAACATTTTCCATTCAAGAAAAATTATTAGGAAGGGAGCATCCTGAATTTTCATATACACTAAATAATCTGGCAACATTGTATCAAAAAATGGGATTTTTTTCTAAATCTGAAAAATTGCTTCTCGAATCAAAAGAGATAAAGCTAAAAGTATTTGGGAAGCAACATCCGGAATATGCAGCTTGCCTAAGCAACCTCGCTCTTTTGTATCATGATTGGGGGCATCTCGATCGTGCAGAACCTCTGGCATTGGAAGCAAAGGCAATTCGGAAACAAACATTGGGCATTGAGGATCTGGATTATGCTGAAAGCCTGAACAACCTGGCTAACTTATATTCAGATCTTGGTCAATACAACAAAGCTGAATCTTTTTTCTTGGAAGAGAAAAATATTTATGAGAGGAAATTAGGTAAAGAACATCCTGATTATGCGATGTCTCTGGTTAACCTGGTGGCGCATTATACAGATATTAAACAATTTGAAAAAGCCACGCCACTACTTCAAGAAGCGATGTTAATTCAAGAAAAAACGCTGGGAAAAGAACATCCTGATTATGCATTGAGCCTTGGCCTCCAATCAAAAATATACAATGGTCTAGGCCAGGTTGAGAAAGCAATAACAGTATTGAAAGAAGCGATGGAATTCAATGGAATAACCCTGGGAAAGGAACATCCTTCATATGTATCGATGCAAATTAATCTTGCTTCGCTCTATTTAGGCTTAAACCAATATAAACAAGCCGAACCTCTTCTACTGAGCGCCAAGGCAATTTTTGAATCTGGGACTGTTTATCGGGATCAATTCAATTACCTCAATTGCCTAATTCTTTTGGCTAAATTATATTTCAATCAAGGTCAATTTAAACAAGCTGAGTCTCTCATTGTAGAACAAGTAGCCTTGAACAGACTTTTATTAAATAAATCACTGAATCATCTTTCAGAACAAGAGCTGAATGAATATATGAAAATATTTTCGAGGCAGCAAGAACAGATTCTAACGTATCGGCAAAATTACCAATCTGGAGTCCTTTCAGGCATAATTTACGATGATTGTTTATTTCATAAAGGTTTTCTGATGAAGGCAGTTAATCATTTAAGGCAGCTTGCCAGTCAGGATTCAATTGCATCAGAAAAGTTTAGCCTCATGCGGGCATATCGCAATCGCCTTGCGATGCAATATAGCTTGCCTTACAAAGAGCAAGACAGTGCGCTTATAGCCGAACTGGAAGATAAATCCTTGAAGTTAGAGAAAGAAATCGTGTATATTGGAATTAATCATGATAATATTGTGCAAGATCTGAGATGGTATTCGATAAAAGAAAAACTAAAACCCGGGGAAGCAGCTGTTGAATTTGTACGCTTTCATGATACAGGTACAAAGCAAGAAGATCGTGTATTGTATAGTGCCATGATTCTTTTGCCACAAGTTGAACAACCCATTTATATTCCCCTATTTGAAGAAAAATCGCTGGACTCGTTGATTCATTTTGGATCGGTGCACGATGCGAATTATGTAAATAATTTATACTCATTAGCAAATCGAGGGGCCGTTGCTTTAGAAGCTCCTGTAAGATCATTGTATGAGATCCTTTGGAGGCCAATGGACAAAGCCCTGTCTGGCGTGAAAACCATATATTTTTCTCCAAGTGGATTGCTGAATAGAATTAATCTTGATGCGATACCAATTTCAGAAACAGAGAGTTTAGCAGATAAGTATATTTTGATTGAAATACTCAGTACAAGACAATTGGCAACAATATCAAAAAATCGTGTTGTTAACAATGATGCCGTTTTATTTGGTGGACTTAAGTTTGATGCGGATACAACTATATCCTCCGAAAATCAGTTGGTAGTATCTAATATTATATCTCAACAAAATCATAGTCAAACAAGTCGTCAAATGTTGTTTGGAAATTGGGAATACATACCTTTTACTGCACGGGAAGTTGATGCTGTTGCAAAAATTATGAATTCCAATGGGATTAATCCTTACTTAAATAAAGATTATAACGGAACTGAGGAAACTTTTAAAAGAATTGGGGCCAACAAGTCCCCTTCTGCACGGATTTTGCATATTGCAACCCATGGATATTTTTTTCCAGACCCTAACCAAACGTTCTCGAACAATGGTGGAGTGGCGCAAGATAGTGAGGAAAGTAAAAGAACCGTGAAATCATCTAGTCCTAGTTTAAGATTTAGTAATGAAAAGGAACCAATTTTTAAAAGTTCAGAAAATCCAATGCTTCGCTCCGGCTTAATTTTGGTGGGTGCTAATTATACCTGGAAAGGTGGAAGGAATTTGGAAGAAAGGGAAGATGGAATAGTCACAGCTTTTGAGATTAGTCAAATGAATTTGGTTAATACGGAGCTCGTTGTCCTTTCAGCTTGTGAAACCGGTCTTGGAGATATTCATGGTTATGAGGGTGTGTATGGTTTGCAACGAGCTTTTAAAATAGCAGGCGCAAAATATCTGATCATGAGTTTGTGGCAAGTGCCCGATAAACAAACTTCTTTGTTAATGACAACTTTTTATAAAAAGTGGCTTGAGGACAAGATGTACATTCCGGATGCATTTCATGCAGCTCAAAAGGAGTTGCGGGAGTTGGGATTTGATCCATACCAATGGGCTGGTTTTGTTTTGATAGAGTAATATTATGGAATTTTATTACATTCTCGCTCTGTTTCTCACTCTGTGTTTCGGGCGGGGTTTGTTTTAATAGAATAAATGGATTAGTAAAAATAATTCGTTCCCGCTCTGTTTCTCACGCTGTCTTCCGGGCTGGATTTGTTTTGATCGAATAATCATTGAATAATACCATACAGGGAATGATATGAAGTTATTCTTTATAATCCGTGAGGATAGCTATTTCTTCCAGGACCAAGTAATTCTTATTGTCTACTTCAATTCTCCAATGCATCAAATCAATAGTTATATGAATCGAGATTACGGTTCTGGTTTCTTAATTCAATAATTTAGATTATCTTAACCCTTCCAAAATTGGAATTATAAGCAATTTGAATTTACATTCTGACATTGATTCTTATTCATGAAGCACAATAAATTATTTGTTCTCTTTTTTGTATTTATGCGGGGTGCCTCCATGTTGTGGTCACAGCAACTTGATTCACTGAATGCGATTTATTATCTGGATAGCTTGACCCAAAAATCCAATGAACTTACTTACGCGGGTAACTTCGATCAGGCTAAAACTATCATTGAATCAGCCAAAGCCTTTGCAGTAAAAAGATTTGGCAAACAATCAGAAGCTTATGGTAATACTTCTTACAATCTTGGGCGTGTTTTGGAAGCCAAGGGAAATTTCAAGGAGGCTGCACTATGGTATCATGAATCTCTGACAGCCCGAAATAAAGTGCACGGAAAGGAGAGCTACCTATATATCGAAGACCTGCATGCGCTGGCATTGAAGGAATGGTCCTGGAAAAATTATAACTCGGCAGAGCGCTTGTTTCTGGAGTTGTCTGACATCAACAAAAATCAAATTGCCAAGGAACAACGATACCTGTCACAAATGGAATTAATTCAAAGACTAAATCACCTGGGTGAGATAGAAGACGAGTGTATTTCATTCATGCAGGATCATGGAAGTAGTAACCTGGCTGCTACATTGTATGATAATTGCTTGTTTTATAAAGGGTTCCTTCTCCAGGCCGTCAATCGGATACAGCGTTTGGTTCGGGCCAATCCCACAGCATCCAGTGCCTATATGAGTCTCAAGAAGAATCTGGAAGAACTATCCATTCTTTATAGTACGCCTTGCTCTGAGCGTGACACCGCAATGATCAGTCAGAAAGAGCTTCTGAACCAAACCCTGGAAAAGGAACTTGCTGCCAAAGTTGCAGGTTACTCGGAGGCTTTACAGCAGGTTCGTTGGACTGAAGTCCAGTCTCATCTTAAATCTGGCGAAGTGGCCATCGAATTTCTGCGTTATCAATATTATGGAAATCCAAAAACGGATAGCGTTTTGTATGCGGCCCTAGTACTGAAATCGGGTAAAGACTTGCCTGCATTTGTGTTACTTTGTAATGAGCAATCGCTGAATAGCCTGCTGTCAAAAGGGCTTAATTTAGAACAGTTGTATACTCAGTCAACAAGAGGCGCGATGTTACAGGAAGAGTCGCAGAAAAGTTTGTATGAGTTGATCTGGAAACCGTTGGAAGTTTATCTGACTGGCACTCACACCATTTATTTATCGGCATCAGGGCTATTTCACCGGTTAAACCATAGTGCCATTTCGTATGAGACGGATTCGATGGATATGACCCTGGCAGATCGATTTCATATCGTAACACTGGGTAGTACGCGTCAATTGGTTTTTCAAAATTCCGGGAAGTTTAAAGGGAAGGAATTTGCCATTTATGGTGAATTGAATTACGATTCAGCAACTGTTAGACTACCAACAAATATGTCGCAAACAGGTGTTGGGGAAGAAATACTGGCTTTTAGGGATGTCAATAACAGCCTGCGAAGCAAAACCTGGGTCTATCTGAAACACTCAAAAGATGAAGTGAGATCAATTCAGAAAATGGCGGAACGAGCAGGTTTCAAAGTTTATCTGATGAAAGGTAAAGAGGGCTCAGAAGAAAGTTTTAAAGCAATGGGTGTAGGTAAATCATCTCCGCAAGTCATTCATCTTGCAACCCATGGTTTCTTTTTTCCGGATAATTTAAACTCCAGGCCCGCTTTTGGCAGCTCTGGGTACAATGCATTACCGCTGTTTACAACAAGTGACCACCCCATGATGCGATCAGGCTTGATACTTTCCGGAGGTAATGTCGGATGGTTGGGAGTGCGAAGCAAAGGCAAAAAAGAAGATGGTGTTGTAACAGCCTATGAAATAAGCCAAATGAATCTTGGCAATACAGAGCTGGTGGTTCTGTCTGCCTGCGAGACGGGATTAGGTGAAATTCAGGGCAATGAAGGTGTTTATGGTTTACAACGGGCCTTCAAAATAGCAGGAGCCAAATATCTCATCATGAGTCTTTGGAAAGTGCCTGACCTTGAGACATCAGAATTTATGAAGACATTCTACCAATACTGGCTGGAGAAAAAAAAGACAATACCGGAAGCATTTAATATAACCCAACAAGAGATGAAAAAGCGGTTTATCAATCCGTCCCAATGGGCTGGGTTTGTACTCATTGAATAGATAAGAAATTCTCTTGCCTGTCCAATTTATATAACATTCTTGACAGATTACATTTATAACCTTGTCAATAGGTTTGTCCCTTAGATTGTAGTCGCTTTTTCCTGAAATAGTAATTCTCAAAAATTGATGAGTCCGAATTCAGGTTTTTGTACGTAGCCCTAGAGCAATATTCTATAAATTTCATGGTCAAATCAAGACTGATGGTTCAGTAACCTCATTGCCAGTCTATAAAAGACTAATAAGTCTGAATATTATGGTGAATACATAAAAGGTGTAAATTTGACATGAACTTTAAAGAGAATATGCGTAATCATGAATTTCTGAACACATGATTATCGATTAATTTTATTTATGAAAATAGGAGATATCATCATCAGGGGTTTGTTGATTAAAGCAATAACATCGCTGCTGGTTGTTCATTCATATGCACAGATGAAAGGCGCAACACCGATATCAAGCGTCAATGGTCATCAGTCAATGGTCAAAAACACCTACGCAGTCGTCGTTGGCATTTCCGACTATCAGGATAAGGACATTCCGGATTTGCGATACGCTGATAAAGATGCTGAGGCATTTGCGAATTACCTGAAGTCTCCTGCGGGAGGCTCATTGGATCCAGATCATCTTGCGGTTTTGACCAACCAACAAGCTACGGCAGGTCGTATTGCAGAAGCTTTGGATGCCCTCATCGAGAAGGCCAGGAAAGATGATCAGGTGATCATCTATTTCTCGGGCCATGGAGATGTAGAGGGCAAAAAATTAACGCAACCGGGATTCCTGCTATGCTGGGATGCGCCGTCTCGGGTTTATATGGGAGGTGGTACGTATTCCTTGTCTTTTTTACAGGAAGTGGTCTCCACACTCTCGGTACAAAATCAAGCCAAAGTCTTGGTGGTCACCGATGCTTGTCATGCTGGAAAACTGGCAGGTAGCCAGATTGGGGGAGCGCAACTAACCACGGCTAATCTAGCCAAACAATATGCCAACGAAGTAAAAATATTGTCTTGTCAACCGAGCGAATACTCCTTAGAAGGACCTCAATGGGGCGGTGGGCGTGGGGTGTTTAGCTATCATCTGATCGATGCTTTGCTGGGTTTGGCGGATCGCAACAACGATGGACAGATTACCTTAGGTGAAATTGATCGCTACCTCGAGGATCATGTCTCCGGAGAAGCAGCACCACAAAGTCAAGTCCCGATTCTGCTGGGAAATAAGACCGATCGAATCGCCACCGTAAACGCAAGTATGCTGGCGGATCTTAAAAAGTACAAGACCGGACACATGGCTGCCTTTGCTGCAACGGAAAGCCGGGGATTTGAAGAAGAGATTTTGTCTAAAGCGGATACCAGCATAAAAATGATGTATAAAGCATTTAAACAGGCTGTTTCTGACAAGCGGTTTCTATCCCCTGAAAGCGATTGTGCTGAAAAGTATTATGTACAATTGTCACAAATTGAAATACTGGCACCAATTTATGGCATCATGAAACGCAACTTTGCTGCGGCGTTACAGGATGATGCTCAGCAAGTTTTAAATACAATACAGAAGAACGGTCTAACATCCGAACTCTTGGCAGATAAAAAAGCGATTCATATTTACCGAAACTACCCGGCTTATTTGGAACGGGCAGCTCAGTTATTAGGTAAAGACCATTATATGTATAGCACTTTACAAGCCAGAAAGTATTATTTTTTAGCGTGTATTGGTTTGACGAAGAAAGAAATAAGGAATTCACTGTTCCAGGCATTAATGTGGGAACCCAATATGCCACATGCTTATCTAAAGTTGATTGGAACATATTCCGCTGCACAAAAGGATTCTGCTGAATATTATGCAGGTAAAGCACTCGATTTAGTCCCAGGCTGGGTATGGCCATTAAATGAACTTGCCTGGTTTTATTATAAAATTAAAATGCCGGACAAAACAGATAAAATACTGGAACAAGCCTATGTTTTGGATACGAATTCTGTTTTTGTGTGGTATTTGAAAGGAACATTTTATTCTTATGTTCATCAAAATAAAAAGGCTGAATATTGGTTCTTAAAAGCGATAGCGGCCAATGAGACGAACATTTGTTTTCCATGCATCCATAACTCATTGGGCAATGTTTATTTTGAAATGGGTAAATACCTGCTATCAGAGCAAGAATATAAAAAAGCCATCCAACTCGATTCAAATTTTATTCATGCATACAATGGATTAGCGTCAGTTTATAGGGTCACCCAACGCTATCCAGAGTCAGAATACTATTGTAATAAAACCATTGAACTGGATTCCAATGATATTTCAGGATTGAATAGTTTGGCGATATTATACAAACTCACAAAACGTTTTCATGAAGCAGAGCAACTTTATATTAAGGTAATCAAACTGGATACAACTTTTGCAAAAGCATATGGGAATCTGGGTAATCTGCTGAGCGCGCAAGGACGATATTCAGAGGCAGAAAAACAATTTATGAAAGCCATTCAGCTGGATTCAACTTCTCCATCTTTTCAATCTGGCCTGGGGAATGTTTTTCGAGGCACTGGTCAATATATGAAAGCAGAACAGCAGTTTAAGAAAGTCATCCAAATGGATTCAACGATCGCCAATACCTATAATAATCTTGGAAGTGTTTATAACAGTATTGGTCGTTATGTTGAAGCAGAAAAAGCATTCAAAAAAGCCATCCAGTTGGATACAAATTTTGTATTCGCATATTTCAATCTTGGATGCACATACAGCCATTTATCACAGCCTGAAAAGGCATACAACACACTGGAGATTTCTCTTCAAAAAGGATATAAGGATTATGATGGGATGCAACAGGACCCAGAACTGGCGCTGTTACGTGATCGGAAAGAACAATGGAATGCGCTCATGCAAAAATACTTCCCCGAAAAGTTCAATAGTAAATAGTAAATAATAAGTAGTAAGGAATTGTCGTGCAAAAAGAGTAGAAATAAAAATTTATGAAAGCCCAAAGGAAATATAGCGAATTAAGAATAATAAGGAGATCTGCAATTCTATTGATTGTATTCTTTCTTTTAAAATTAACAAATTTACCGGCACAACAAAAAGGCGCAACGCCAATATCAAACGTCAATGGTCAGCAGTCGGTGGCCAAAAACACTTTTGCTGTTGTTGTCGGTATTTCTGACTACCAGGATCCTAGTATCCCTGATCTTCGCTTTGCGGATAAAGATGCAGAAGCTTTTGCGAATTTTCTTCGGTCACCATCAGGGGGTTCGTTGGACGGGGATCATCTCAAGTTACTCTTGAATAAGGATGCTACGGTAGCTCAATTTGCAATAGCCTTGGACTGGCTGATAGAAAATGCAAAAGAAGGAGATCAGGTGATTATATATTTCAGTGGCCACGGTGATGTAGAGAAAAAGACCCTTACCCAGCCGGGATTTCTGCTATGTTGGGATGCGCCATCCAAAGTGTACATGGCGGGTGGAGCTTTTAATCTGCGGGATGTCCAGGAAGTGGTGTCTACTTTATCTGTGCAGAATAAATCCAAAGTAGTCGTGATCACCGATGCTTGCCGCTCTGGCACCCTTGCGGGTCAATCGATAGGAGGGGCGCAAGCTACTGCAGCCAATCTCGCCAAACAATATGCTAACGAAATAAAAATTCTATCCTGTCAGCCCAATGAATACAGTATTGAAGGTGAGCAATGGGGCGGCGGTCGTGGCGCTTTTTCGTACAATCTGGTGAATGCACTCTATGGGCTTGCAGACAATAATAATGATCAACTGGTAACCTTGTATGAAGTAGGCCGTTACCTGGAAGATCATGTTACGGCAGAAGTAGCGCCGGTCAGTCAGGTGCCGCTCGTAGTGGGCAGTCGTACAGAAAAACTATCAAGTGTTGATACAAAATTATTGGCTCAACTTCGCTCTGGACAAAAAAGTCAGATGGCTTTACTTTCTGCTGTGGATTCAAGAGGTGTGGAAGATGAAGTACTGGCAGGCGTTGATACTAGTATTAGGAAAATGTACCTTGCCTTTAAGAAAGCACTTAAGGAGAAAATATTTTTTGAGCCACAGACAGCATGCGCAGATTATTATTACGAACAACTTATTGCGGAACCGAAACTTGCCCGGCTGCATTCGACGATGCGACGCAATTATGCGGCGTTATTACAGGATGAGACGCAACAGACACTCAATGAATGGTTAAAAGGAGCGCCGGACGCTTCTATGACAAGTAGCAATAAAAATGATCATTCCCGTATCACCGTGAAGGAATTTGACCAAAGGATCAGATCATATCCGCGGTGTATCGACCGGGCAGCGGAATTATTGGGTCCGCAACATTATATGTACAGGAACCTGCAAGCGCGCAGGAATTTTTTTGAAGGTTTCCTGGTTGCCAATTCAGACCACAATCCGAATAAAGATGTCGGACAAAGGGCGCTTCAGTTTTTTAGATCTTCATTGGAATGGATGCCGGATCAACCGCATGTTTACTGGCAGATGAGCCATGTATTTGCTTTCAGTTTTCAACAGATCGATTCCCTGGAATATTACACACAAAAAGCCATCGATTTGCAGCCGGGATGGATTTTGCCTTGCGTGAATACCGCATTCCTGCTCGGCTTCAACTATGCGATGTTTGACAAAGCGAAATACTATCTGGAGCGCGCAAATAAAATTGATTCCAACAATGTTGAGGTTGTGCATATGTGGGCCATTTATTATATGAAGCAAAAAAAGTATCCAGAGGCAGAAAGACTATTTTTTAAAGCCATTGCATTGGATTCTACGGAAGCAGGTAAATGGCTTAATCTCGGATTTTTATACACTGAAATGTCACGATACAATGAGGCAGAAACAGCGTTGAAGAAAGCCATATCGATAGATTCAACCCGACCGGTCTCGTGGCATAATCTCGGCTTTCTCTATAATTCAATGCGCCGTTATGAAGAGGCAGAATATGCTTTAAAAAGATCGATAGCACTGGACTCGACACTCATCAACAACTGGACCAGCCTGGGAAGTGTTTACAATAGATCCAAGCGATATGCTGAAGCAGAGAAAGTTCTGCGAAAAGCCCTCATACTGGATTCTACGTCTGTTACTGCATGGAACGGACTTGGTTTTTGTTACTTCAACACCGGACGTTATCAAGATGCAGAACCTATTTTTCTACGAATTGTGCGTAATAATGACCGGTACATCGCAGGTTGGAATAACCTGGGAAACATTTACCGCGAACTGAACCGACCAGAGGAAGCAGAAAAAATGTATGCCAAAGCATTTTCAATTGACAGCAGTTTTATGCCAACTTATATTAATTATATACAGCTTAAGTCAAAACTCAATGACCCCGAAGCCGGTTTTGTGTACCTGGAAAAGTTGCTCAAACTCGGCTATAATAATTATACAGCTCTGCAGGGAGAAGATCCTTATGCATTATTGCGAGCACAATCGGAAAGATGGAAAGCACTCATGCAAAAATACTTTCCTGAGAAGGTCAATAGTAAGTAGTCGATAGTAAGCAGTAAAGTAAGGTTTCATTCAACAAATAAAAGATAAAGAATAATGAAAGACCAAAGGAAATTTGACGGATTAAGAATAATAAGTTCTGCTATTCCTTTGATTGTATTCTTACTTTTTATATTATCCAATTTATCGGCACAGCAAAAAGGTGCCTCGCCGATATCAATCGTCTCTGGTCAACAGTCAATGGTCAAAAACACTTATGCTGTTGTTGTCGGTATTTCTGATTATCAGGATAAAGACATTCCGGATCTGAGATTTGCAGATAAAGATGCTGAGGCTTTTGCCAATTTTTTAAGAAGTGAGGCTGGAGGAAAATTAGATGTTAATCATCTAAAGGTACTGATTAATTCTGAAGCAACCATGGCGCAGTTTGCCATTGCATTGGATTGGTTATGGGAGGTGTGCAAAGAGAATGACAGAGCCATCATTTATTTTTCTGGTCATGGTGATGTTGAGAAGAAAAGCATAACTCAGCCTGGTTATTTGTTGTGCTGGGATGCACCGGCACATGTTTATATGTCTGGTGGTGCTTTTGCATTGCCTATGTTTCAGGATGTAATCACAACGCTATCAACCCAAAATAAGGCAAAAGTAATCATTATCACAGACGCTTGCCGATCTGGTAAGCTGTCTGGAACTAGTGTAGGTGGAGCACAAATTACGGGAAGCAATCTTGCCAAACAATATGCCAATGAAATTAAAATACTCTCTTGTCAACCAAATGAGTTTTCTATTGAAGGTAATCAGTGGGGTGGAGGGCGTGGTGCTTTCAGTTATCATCTGCTGCAAGGATTATATGGTATGGCAGACCTGGACTCTGATCATCAAGTTACATTGAAGGAATTAGGCAAATACCTTGAAGAGAGAGTAAGTGAGGAAGTTTCACCTCTTCAACAAAATCCTATGGTCGTAGGAAGTGTCACAGAAAAAATTGCCAACGTCATTCCTGAAATATTGAGTTCTGTGAAAGATGGCAATTTAAATCGAATAATGCTCTTTTCTTCAATTGACTCCCGTGGAATCGCAGATGAAGTCTTGGCAAATGTTGATTCTAGTATCGTCAATCTATACTTTGCTTTTTATAGGGCATTAAAGGATAAACAGTTTTTATTTGCGGAAATTGGAAGAAATAAGAACGATTATGCAGATTACTATTACAAAATACTAATAGCTGAACCAAAACTAGAACGACTGTATTCTGCCATTACACGTAACTATGCCGCCGCATTGCAAGATGACGCTCAACAAACCATTAACGAATGGCTTAAGACCAGTCAGAATTCAACTTTAAACCTGAAAAAGATTGAAAGCAAAGCCCGTGTGACAAATAAAATTTGGACTGAAAAGGTTCGTTCTTTTCCACGTTGCCTTGAACGTGCAGCAGAACTGTTAGGAAGTAGGCATTATATGTATAAAGTTATACTGGCCCGCAGTAAATTTTTTGAGGGCTACTTGCTGGCAAATACCAGTAATAATCCTGATGCTGATATGGGTTACAGAGCCATTTCTCTATTGCGTCAATCACTTGTCTGGCTACCAGATCAACCACAGGTTTATTGGCAGATGGGCCGTGTTTATGCCTCCCTGATTCCACGACCAGATTCACTTGAGTATTACACGAGGCAGGCATTGGAGCTAATTCCCAATTGGACTTTTGTCTGTTGCGATGCTGCATTTTATCTTGCAAATAAATTTAAAATGTTTGACCGGGCAGAGTTATATTTAAATCAAGCAAGTAAGTCAGATTCTGCATCATCGTTATTGAGAAATGCTTGGGGTGCAATTTACAGCATAACCCACCGCTATAGAGAGGCTGAGTTAGTTTTTAAAAAAGTCATTCAATTTGATTCTACTTATTTAGCTTCTTTTTACAATCTCGGTATTATGTACAGTGAAGTTAATAATTTTGAAAAAGCAGAAGCTGCATTCAAAAAAGTAATTCAGCTCGATTCGACTTTGGCACTGCCTTGGAATAATTTAGGAAAGGTTTATGCTGACACTCGACGATTTGACAACGCAGAGGCTTCATTTAAGAAAGCAATACAATTAGATTCTACCACTTTCATTGCCTGGTACAATCTTGGAATTGTGTACAGTGAAGTTCATAACCACAAAAAAGCAGAAGCTACATTCAAAAAAGCAAATCAACTAGATTCGACATATGCCTTAACTTGGAATAATCTGGGAAAAGTTTATGCTGATACTCGACAGTTTGACAGCGCAGAGACTGCATTCAAAAAAGCAATTCAGCTCGATTCGACTTCAATATTAATGTTAAATAATCTGGCTAAAGTTTACATCGACACACGTCGTTTCGATTTAGCAGAAGTCGCTATAAAAAAAGCCATTCATTTTGATTCATCTCATTCCATTTCTTGGTATAATTTAAGTAATGTGTATGCTGAAACTCATCGATTGCCAGAGGCAGAATTGGCCCTTCAGAAGGTAACTATACTTGATTCTACATTTGGACTAGCTTGGTATAACCTAGCCTGTGTGCAAAGCCTTCAAAAATTAACGGAGCAAGCATTTAGAAACCTGGAGCTGGCAATAAAAAAAGGTTATAGAGAATTTGACTGGATTCAGAAGGACGATGATTTGGCTGTATTAAGAGAAAATAAGGTAAAATGGAATATGCTCATGCAAAAATACTTCCCTGAGAAGGTCAATAGTAGGTAATAGATAGTAGGTATTCTTCTTATGCATTCTAAAGCTATTTACTTAGATTTTTAAGTTATTCTGAATTTTTTTGTATCCGTCCAATAAACTGCCTATATGCCTGGAATAGAACAGGTAATAGCTTTGCGAGAAATAGGAAAATGATGACAAAGCAAGAGATTGAACTTCTTAGAGAGGAGTTAGCTGGCAGTGCGCTGA
>JAIBCI010000047.1 GCA_019694255.1 Saprospiraceae bacterium | reverse complement strand
TTGCACATGAACGCAGCGAACGATCTAAATACAAAAAAAGTTAAGTCGGGTCGCGTTCGGTCACCCCAGCAATATAATAAAGAAAATTTCCTGTTAACGAGGAAACGTTTAGTCGATTTTCTTTTACTTTTTATGGCCAAAAAGTAACCAAAAGACTTGTCGAAGAAAAGGCGATTTTTACTTCGCAAAACCACGGATGATTTTCGGCATAAATTCCGCTCAACAGTAACTATGTGTTGATTGCCCTACTCTGTACTTATTCACTGGAAGCCTCAAATCACCGCTATCGCTGCTTTTTCGACGATTTTTTAATTTCGTTGTATCCGTCCAACGAAGTACCTATGTGAATTACTTTACCAAATTCTGGGGTAAGAGCTCATAGATCCTGTTAATTGGATGATCTGTAATAACCACGATTTGATCTAACAGTCGGTTAATTTTCATCAAAGGGTCTCCCGATTGTCTTTAACTTAATCATGCCGCTGTACTTTTGCGGCAAAGCTGATCCATGCAAAATCATTTGAGCGAACAGGAGATCATTCGCCGTCAATATCTCGACGAACTACGGGCGATGGGCGTCGACCCCTTTCCGGCACAAGCATTTAGTGTCAATACCCATGCTTCCGACCTTCGTCATCGGTTTGATACTGAACCTGACGCTTTTAAGGAAATAAGCCTTGCCGGTCGATTAATGAGCAAGCGCAATATGGGTAAGGCATCTTTTGCCGAACTCCAGGACAGCAGTGGCAGAATTCAACTTTACATCAACAGGGATCAGATCTGTCCAGGAGAGAGTAAAGAACTCTATAATACGGTCTTTAAACGGCTGTGCGACATCGGTGATTTTATCGGCGTTCGCGGCTATGGATTTAAAACACAAACCGGTGAGATATCCGTCCATGTTCAGGAATTCTTTTTCCTGGCCAAATCGCTTCACCCGCTTCCGATTGTAAAAACTGATGCAGAAGGTAATGTTCACGATGCATTTACGGATCCGGAACAGCGCTACCGCAAGCGTTATGTTGATCTCATAGTCAACCCGCATGTGAAAGAGATCTTTGTCCGTCGAAGCCGCCTGATCAATGCCATGCGACGATATTTTGACGAGCGGGGCTGGCTTGAGGTGGAGACCCCTGTTCTTCAGACCATCCACGGTGGAGCTGCCGCCAGGCCTTTTCATACACATCATAATGCGCTGGATATGCCTTTGACACTGCGCATCGCCAATGAATTGTATCTCAAACGACTGATCGTTGGAGGATTTGACGGCGTTTATGAATTTGGTAAAATGTTCCGCAATGAAGGAATGGACCGGACACATAATCCGGAATTTACTTCCATGGAAATCTATGTCGCCTACAAGGATTATATCTGGATGATGGAAATGGTGGAGGATTGTCTGGAGAAAGTAATTACCGAGGTGCACGGTGGCACCATCGTCGCGATCGGTAACCGAAAGATTGATTTCAAAAAGCCTTACCGGAGACTGACCATGTATGATGCCATTCAGGAGTATGCCGGTATTCAGGTCGAGCATATGGATGAGGCTACCCTGCGTCAGTATTGCCGGAGTCAGCATATTGCTGTGGAGGATTCCATGGGAAGAGGCAAACTCATAGACAGCATCTTTGGCGAGAAGGTCGAAGGTCATCTGATTCAGCCCTGTTATATCACGGATTATCCCTTGGAGATGACGCCGTTGGCCAAGAAGCACCGTAGTAAGGAAGGGCTCGTTGAGCGCTTTGAATTGTACGTCAACGGTAAGGAAATAGCCAACGCATACTCTGAACTCAATGATCCCATTGATCAGAAGCAGCGTTTTGAATTACAGCTCAAACTCGCAGCGAGAGGAGATGAAGAGGCGATGATGATGGATGAAGATTTTGTCCATGCCCTGGAATACGGCATGCCGCCGACCTCGGGCTTAGGCATCGGAATCGACCGCCTCACCATGTTGGTAACCGGCCAGGAAGCCATTCAGGAGGTATTGCTGTTTCCTCAGATGAAACCCGAAGCCAGGCACCAGGCCTAATAGTATCCGTGAGATCAGTAAGTTAAAATTGAATCATTCAGTTCGACTTCGCGTTGATTCATCAGACAGCCTAACGGAGTGATTGCTTTTTTTTGTTATATCGCCGTCATAATTCTTGCCGTATTCCTGGACTATCGGTTTTTTGCCACGGATTATACGGAAGGCAAAAAAGGTATGGCATACCATTCGATGGTGTACTGGCTCTGCCTGACGCTCATGACCATGGGATTCATTTATTTTGCCTACAGCTTTCACTGGTTCAATGGTTTTCAGGCGCATGATCTGACCATGGGTCCGTGGACAGCTATTAGCCTTTTTGCCTCCGGATTTTTACTCGAGCAGTCCCTGAGTATCGATAACATTTTTGTCATGGCCTTTCTGCTGCGGTTTTTTAGAGTCCCGTCGTATGCACAGAATGGCCTCCTCAGCATCGGAATCTGGTCTGCCATTGTATTACGCGGTGTCATGATCATCGCAGGCCTTTGGCTCATTGATCAGATTGAATGGCTGATTTATGTATTGGGTGCGTTGTTGATTTATTCAGGAATCAAAATGTACAACACAGATCCATCAGAACAGGCAGATCCCAATCAAAGCCTCATTATCCGTCTGATCCGCTCGGTTTTTCCGGTAACCAAAGCCTATTTTGGCCAGCACTTCATTGTCCGCAAAATGGGTCGCTGGGCACTGACACCTTTGCTTGTCACCTTGGTGGCGATCGAATTCACCGATATTCTTTTTGCAATTGATTCTATTCCCGCTATATTTGCGTTGACAACGGATCCCTTTCTTGTGTTGTCGTCCAATATTTTGGCAGTAGCCAATTTGAGGGCGCTATTCTCTATTCTCTCAAGAATACTGGAAAAACTGGAATACATACATTATGCATTGTCCGTCCTGTTAATCTACATCGGTGTTAAGATTTTGTTTACGCATCAGATTTCTATTCCCGAATGGCTTAACCTGGCGTTAATCATAGTAGTTTTGTTGACAGGTACACTTTACTCTTTGTGGAGATCTTCTCGAGACAAGAGTAAAGCCACCTTCCCGGAACAATAAACATATATTAATTATTTTAATATATTAAAGGTTCGTGAAACATATCCAAACATATCATGCTTAAGATTTTTAACTTAAAAGACAAAAAAGAAAAGGCAAAGAAGAAAGAAACCAAAAAGACAGAAACCAAAGTCGCCAAACTGCGAATGAGCAGAAAAGAGTCCAAGGAACTGAAAGCGAAGGCAAAGCTTGAGTTCTGCGGAAATGATGACGACCTGGGATATTGTTAAGTGATATTTTATCAGAAGGAACTTTTGTTTCTTAGTGATAAATGTGATTGCATTCCTTAACCGGTTTTCCTGATAAGCCTTACTCCCCGACGGCCATTAATTTTTTTGGCCCTACATCAGTATGGACACTGTTCAGAATAGTCGCTTGCGCCTGAAATAGACAAAAAGACTGAAGATAATGGTGATCGTTACAGCCCACCAGATAAAGTAACCATACTGCCACTCCAGTTCAGGCATATGTCTGAAATTCATACCATAAATCCCGGTCAGTAATACGATGGGAATGGAAATCGTGGACAATACGGTTAGCCATTTGATATCCTTGTTAAGCTTGAGACTACTCTGGCTGTAAATAAGATCCTTGAGCCCATTGAGCAGCTCGCGCTGACTATCGGACATTTCCATGAGCTGGATGATATGATCTTCAAGATCTCTAAAATAGATCAGGGTATCTGGATGGATAAATTGGTTGTCTACCTTGCGAATGCGGGCGATCTCCTCCCTCAACGGAAAAATAAAGTTGCGAAAACGAATCAGCCGGGTGCGAATCGAATAAATATCGGTCACCAATTCCTCATCCAGACTTTGATGTACACGTTCTTCGATCGAACGAACTTCTTCATCGAGCGCATCGGCTATAATAAAATAACAGTCGACAACATAATCGATCATTGCATAAAAAAGATAATCCACATTGCGCGCGCGGATTCGCGAATGAGCTTGTTGCATGCGCTTTCGGAGAACCGCAAACGTATCGTCGGGATCTTGCTGAAAACTGACAAGGAAGGAATTAGAAAAGTAAATTGAAATCTGTTCGGTGCGAAGATTCTTATCCTGCGAAGTATATTTCATGAATTGAAGAATACAAAATACCCCTTCATCGTAATAATCAATCTTGACGCGGTTGGTGATGTCCATTACGTCTTCGAGTGCCAGTGGGTGAATGTTGTACTCGGTCCCAATCGCCTGTACCATCTGCGCGTCCTGTACACCGTACAACTCGGTCCATTGTTTATAGCGTGGATCCCGCGTACGTGTACCCAGTACATGCATTTCTTCCATGCGCTCATCGTCATAGCACACCGAACGCAAGCTAGAGCCGGCTCCGGTAGAAGGCTCCCCTGTATAAATTAAAGTCCCTGGAGAAAGCCCTATTTTCTTGCGTTTGGACATATGGCGGATTTGTCTCAAAAGTAATGCCTCGGGTACGAAATGGAATATGCTTATTGGTCTCAATGTATTCCCTTGATGTAGATTCAATTTATTGAAAATGTAACGAAGGCCCGGTTAAAAACACCTACTTTTGCTGCGTGCCTTTTGTCAGGGGCATGTTAAAAAGTGAATTTCTTAAGCAGGTTATTTTCACCCTCGGAGGAACAGGATCCGGACATCAGTTTTGGACGGAGCTACGAAAGGGTTATGTCCCAGGAGCAGATCGACCATTGGGATCAAGCCATGAGGGCCTTCGATAATGAGCAATATTTGGATTCCATAGAGCATTTTCTGCTCTCGCTCATGCAGCCTGAAGAAGATACTGTACGCTATTCAAGGACCGAATCCGGCATTTCATTTACACTATGCCAGGGGTCCAGGGTGGTGTACGGTGAGGCAGACCTGAAGTGGTTTCGGGCGACTGCTGAAATCATTCATTGCGATCTACCCAATATTGGTTTGTTCAGAAGATTGCTCGAATCATCTTACAAACTGATGTACGGCCGCTATGCGCAACTAGAAAATAACAATATTGCCATTTTGTTTGACGGTTATTTGCAGGAAGCTTCACCTTATAAGTTGTTATATGGACTGAAGGAAATTGCATTGCGCGCCGATAAAGAAGATGATCTGTTGAGTGCTGAATTTACACAGGTCGGACGCATACCATCACCTTATGTCAAAGTTATTCCTGACGTAGAGAAAAGTATCAAGTACCGGTATTACCGTCAATGGCTCGAGTATGCGCTGAGCCCTGAACCATTTGGCCTACTCAACAAGGCCAAATATCCCGGTGCTTCTGTCTATGTCTATCTGTCCGCCCTGTATAAGATTGACTATCTCCTTCATCCGGAAGGCAGGATCATGGAGATTATTGAGACAGCGCACAAGAATTATTTTTCAAGAGAAGAGGTGGATCTCAATAACAAAGTTGCAGCGCTGGAAAAAGTCTGTCGCCAGCTACTACAAATTCCAGAAGAAAGCGTAAAGTCCGAGATGTACCTTGTGGAGCATATTTTTCCGATAACCAGTCTGATCACTACACGGGACCTGGCAGAACATATTGATACCGAAATGCAGGCCATGGTCTGGTATCAGGACAACGAACACACAGGAATCTGCAAAGCAATATGCGATTACATTGCTACCAACTGTTTTTTCAATTATACCCTCCCAACCGTTTCTCATGCATTGCTTCATCAGTATTTTGTTATGAGTGAACCCGAATTTTTTAAAGCGCTTGGTTTTAAAATCCGATACGATCCGTTCAAAAATCTTCAAGGTTCGGTCAGGCAACTTTCGAATGATTTTAAAAAAATTATTGAATCTCGTCTTGGCGCTCAGGAGGGCCTGGATAACATCCTGATCTTCGATGATTCCGGAGATGTCGAATGGAGGATCAGCTTAATACGTTTTATTCAAAATTTTCAATACAACGCATGAAGCCGATCATTGATTTATACAAGAATGTGGTTATTCAGATCGCCACGCCGTTTTCGGTCGGAACAGGATTTTTTCTTCGTGAACATAATCTGATTGTAACCAACGAGCACGTCGTACGCAACAATAAAAGTGTTGTGGTTGAAGGCCAGTTGATTGAGCGTCAATTGCGGCCGGTGATGTATTTGGATACGCGGTATGATCTTGCTTTTATTCAGGGACCTGAGCACAATCATCTCGCCGAAGTCAGGCTAGGTGACAGCGATTTGGTTCGAGAAGGCAATATCGTTATTGCCGCAGGACATCCTTTTGGCCTCAAGTTTACCGCCACGCAGGGCATTGTCTCCTCAACACAGCATCGGCAGGAGGATATTCATTATATCCAGCATGATGCAGCCCTGAATCCCGGCAACAGCGGAGGGCCGTTGATTAACGAGCAGGCCGAAGTGATTGGGATCAACACCTTTATACTGCGCGACGGACAAAGCATTGGCTTTGCCCTCCCGTCCAATGTGTTATCAAGGACCTTTGCTGAATTCTGTAAAAGTTCAGGCTGTGCCGCCGTTCGTTGTGCCTCGTGCCTCAACATGGTCTTTGAAACTCCGGAAGTCACACACTACTGTCCTAATTGCGGGTCCGAAATCAGCACGATTAGTAACATTGAGGAATATGCCGCCCTCGGTATGCGCAGGGATCTTGAAGATATTATTCAGGGCTTTGGTTACGAAGTAGTCCTGTGTCGAAGAGGTCCCAACAACTGGGAACTCAACAGGGGCTCGGCAAGAATCCTGCTTAGCTATCACGAAGAATCTGGAATGGTTGTAGCGGAATCGGTCCTCGCAAATCTGCCCAGGGAAAATATTTTGCCGATTTATCAGTTTCTAATGCAGCAGAATGCCAAGCTCAGAGGTCTTAACCTTGGGATCAGCAAAAACAACATCATCCTGAGTGCCATTATGTTCGATCAATATATCAAACCGGAATTCAGTACCGCCATTCTGGAGGACCTGATCACCAGAGCGGATTTGTATGACGATCAATTAATTAAAGAATTTGGAGCACTTGATTATGATTAGCAAAAGTATATGTATTAAAAATAATTATATGTTTACAAGGGTCATGAAAAAAGGAACGTTTTTTGAAACACAAGCTGTATTTTTAACCTTCTGTAAAATAGTAGGTATGCGCAAACTCTTATGGACTCTGGTGTTTCTTTTGCCCATTGGATTATGGGCCCAGGACATACACTTTAGTCAGTTTTATATGTCTCCACTCAATCTGAATCCGGCCCTGACCGGGGTGATGAACTGCAAAATGCGGTTTATTGCCAACTATAGAAATCAGTGGGCTCCGGTGCTTAAGAGCAATTCATTCAATACTTTTAATGCATCCTTTGATCAAAAAATACCAGTAAGCCGGTACGATTATTTTGGATTTGGCGGCACGCTGTGGGGCGATAAGGCAGGATCGCTTGATTTCAGAACAGTGTCATTCAAGCTGAGCGGGTCTTATGCCAAGCGCATGTCCGGAAGCAGAACGTCCAGCAACTATCTCGTCTTCGGTTTGGACGGTAGTCTGAATTCCAGATCGGTCAATTTTCACAATGCGATCTGGGGTAACCAGATTACCAGTAATGGACCGAATACCAATCTACCCGGCGACCCTACGGTGTATGATCCAAACTTTATCTTTGCAGATATCAGCCTGGGTCTCTTGTGGTTTTCCGTTCTCGACAAAAAGAATAACTTTTATTTCGGTGGATCCTATAGCCATTTGAATGAACCACTGCAGAACAATGCAAAGAATGTCAGTGGCAATAATTTCGTGGCAGCTCCGCTCTATCCAAAACTTGCGGTTCATGCAGGTGGTGTGTTTCAGATGGGTTATCGGAATAGCCTCGTGCCCGGCATCGTGAGTTTCTTTCAGGGACCACACTGGCAGGTCAACGGTGGTACCAGTGTACGGTTTAACGTAAGTCAGTCCAAGTATGACGAGCAATCTTTTCAATTAGGTCTCTGGGCAAGATTGGCTAACTCTGAAAAAACCGAAACCGGCAATCAGCTGAAAAAAGGTATACTGATGGATGCACTGATCCTTTCAACAAGATTTGACTATAATAAGATGGGATTCGGGCTTTCTTATGATATCAATACTTCGTCACTCAGAAATGCCAGTGCAGCCAACAATTCATTCGAATTATCATTTATTTACAATATCTGCGGCCCGGAAAGAAGAGGCATCTACTGCCCTAATTTCTAAGCTGTTAGCAACAATAAAGATTTAATAAATGAACACTTCTCGCGGAGTGTTCATTTTTATTTATATTGCAGACTACCAGACTAAGCTTCCTGTAAAAAGGATTGTTAACTCAAAATCAGTAAAATTATGTTTGGAACAAACAAAACACCAACCAAGGATGCGCCAAGAATAGCCGGTGCACCGGCTACGCAGGGCCTATTGAACAGCATGGTTACCGGGACCACTATTGATGGTACGGTCAATGCTGAAAGTGATATCCGCATTGATGGATTTCTAAAGGGCACGCTGACTTGTAAAGGAAAGGTTATTATTGGCAGTACCGGTCAAATTGAAGGAGAAATCAAGGCCCAAAATGCAGTAATTGAAGGCAAATTCAAGGGTATTCTTCATATTGAGGATCTCCTTCAAATAAAGGAAACAGCCTATGTTGAGGGTGAAATCAATACCGACAAACTCAGCGTAAGCCCAGGTGCCAAATTTAATGTTGTCAGCAAAATGAGCCCACAGCAACATGTCAACAGGGTAAAAAATCAGCCAAACGCTTTCGAAAACAATATTTCCTGATCCATGGATCCTAAAAAATCCGGAGTAAACAGTTACCTCCGTTACGCCGGACTTGCCTTTCAGATTTTCGGAACCATTGGCGTAGCTGCTTTTGCAGGGCAGTGGTTGGATAAACGTCTTTCGCTGAGTCAGCCTTACCTTACGATGTTGTTTGTTATTGTGGCATTTGGCGGTGTCATGTACTGGATCATGCTCGATACGCGCCGGCAACCATGAAAAATTTTACTTCACTATTCAGGCTCACCCTCATCGCAATTTTTTGCGTGCTGATGGCCGCGTTTGGGTTTAGACTGAATGGCGATTCGAGAACTTTTTGCATTGCGCTGACGATTTTTTTTTCAGTGTTCTGTGCTACATTATACTATGTTGGACGCTTGTCAGCAGGTGCTAAAGATATCTATCTTTTCAGCAGGATTTTCCTTGTTTCCATATTTGTAAAAATCGCGATCTTCCTGATTCTGGTCCTTGTTGCAGTCAGCAGATTCGGCATCAGCAAAGACGAAATTATCATTCCTTCGCTGGTAATCTACGTATTGTTTACCTCCCTGGAGACTTATGAACTCATGTTATTAAGCAAAGGAGACCGCTAATCTGGTGTAAATGAAGAGGATGTCGTTTAATCTCGGTTCGAATGTGAAGTATTTAAAGTATTTTATCATTTTTGCCGGATCAGTTTATTTCGCAGTATGATCATTATTGGTATTTCTGGAGGCAGCGGCTCGGGTAAGACAAGTTTTATCCATGAGCTGAGAAATACATTTGACGAGGATCAACTCGCAGTTATATCGGAAGACAATTACTATAAGAAGTGGGAATTGCAGACAATGGACGACCATGGGGTCATCAATTTTGACATCCCTGAAGCCATTGATCACGAAGCCCTGATCGATGATCTGAATAAACTATCCAAGGGTGTTACGCTGCAAAGACCAGAATACACCTTCAATAACGTAGAGGCAATACCAAATATCATTGTCGTTCGGCCCGCACCGGTGTGTATTCTGGAAGGCTTGTTTATTTTTCATCGCAGAGAGGTCAGCGAACTATTGAATCTGAAAGTCCTCATCCATGCCAGGGATGAACTCAAGATCATCAGGCGCATCAATCGTGACCAGAATGAGCGCAATTATCCGATCGACGATGTGCTGTACCGTTACCAGTACCATGTAGCCCCTGCCTATGACAATTACATCAGGCCACATATTGAGAATCTTGACCTGGTCATCAATAACAACGCCCATTTTAAAGGGGCTTTGGCTCTATTTAAGGCGTATATCAGGGAGAATATTGACTGAGTAAGGATGTGTCATCGGACCCAGTCTGGGCCAGATTACAGGACATATCAAGATTTTATTAAATATTATTTTCTAATAATATATTCTTTATTATAACATATAAAGTATTGATATATAGATATTTGTAGTCATTTTTTCGTACCTAACATATTACAAAAAGCAATGAATTAAGAAAAATTGGTATATAATTTGATTCATAGGACTGAATGATCAGGAAATTTAATTACATGCAAACTCAGTCTATGAAATCGGTTAATTACTTATTAGGGATTCTGATGCTTTTAGGAGGCGGCTTTTGGCAACAAGCCAGAGGGTCAGCCACATCAGATTTACGCGGAAACACTACATTCAACGAACTGGCCTGCAACGACTTCGTCAATTTGTCGTTAGATGGCAATTGTCAGCTCGTGGTCAACCTCAACATGCTACTGGAGGCCCAGGTCGGACCCAATTCAGATTACCTGATCCAGTTGAAGGAAGGTAATGTCCTCCAGCCGGATTTGATTCTTGGTGCATCTGATATTGGTAAGGTTTACACCTTTAACGTGATTCATTTGCCAAGTGGCAATTCATGTTGGGGATATATTAAAGTTGAAGATAAACTGGCCCCCACCGTGGCATGCGCTAACGATACAATTCGCTGTGGTGGAGACACAAGGCCAGAAGTGTTAGGATTTCCAATACCTTCATCTGTGATTTACTCCATTTCAGTTTGTAACAAAGAGTTGCAGTGTTATCAAGTGTTGGGGTGGGATGCCTGCACAGCGGTGAAGCTGACGTACCATGATGATGTATTTGAACTTCCATGTGATTCTATTTTTAGCAGAACCATTGTGAGATGTTGGACGGCGGTTGATCAGGCCGGCAACAAAGCGACATGTTGTGATACGATCTTCGTGCGCAAGGCTGATTTTTCAGATCTGGTGATACCACCTCATTATGACGGTGTGGCCAAACCATTTCTTCATTGCTATGATAATTATCCAAAACTAAATAACGGCAATCCGGATCCTGTATACACGGGATGGCCGGTTCCTTCAGGTTGTTCTAAACTAGTTGCGACCTACACTGATCTGAAGATCAATATTTGTGAGAACAGTTACAAAATCGTTCGACGCTGGATTATTCTGGATTGGTGTACCCGCGAAATTTTTGAGTACAATCAGCTCATCAAAGTTGTAGATGACCGTGCACCTGAATTTAATCTGCCGGATAATTTTTTCATTGGAATGAAAACTTATACCTGCGGATCCTACGGCAAATTACCGATTCCGGAGAATGTTGTGGATTGCGGTAACTGGACGTATACTATTCTCTCCAAACTTATTGATGAGAATGGCAATCCGCTTCCTGCAAATGCAGATTTTATTAAATACGATCCGATCGAAAAAGTATATTACCTGGATGGTGCACCAGAAGGGAAGATTTGGTTGATCTACGAAGTGTCGGATAATTGTGGCAACAGCTCTTCCAAACAGATCGAGGTAGGTGTTGTGGATGAATTACTTCCGATTCCGGTTTGCGATCAAAAGACCGTAGTTACACTAACATCAGATGGGACCGCACGCATATTTGCAACGACCTTTGATGACGGATCTGTAGACAACTGCGGTGTGCTTGAATTCATGGCGCGGCGCATGGATGACCCTTGCGGCAACGGAACCAACGTTTTTGGCAACTATGTCGATTTTTGTTGCGAGGATGTTGGCAAGACTGTGATGGTGGCCATGGAAGTATTTGACAACAGCAGGAACAGCAATACCTGCATGGTGGAAGTGGTGGTACAGGAAAAGGAACCACCTGTACTCATACCGCCAACTGATATTACGGTGACTTGCGGATATGATGTATCCGATCTAAGTAAGTTTGGAGTCATTCGTTACAGTGAAGCCGACAGAAAACCCATTGTTATTAAAGATTACTTTTATAATGGCAAAAATTATATCGCAGGACAGGACGGACTGGCTACCGACAATTGTCATGTAGAAGTTACAGAGCAGGTAATCCGCAATCTGAATTGTAATCTGGGTGTCATTACCAGAATCTTTACGGCCAAGGATAAACAGGGGCTAACGACGATTGCTTCCCAAAATATTTACATTCAAAACCCATTTCCTTTTAATGTCAATAACATTCAGTGGCCAACAGACCGAACAATCTTCTCCTGCAGGGCGGCGGATGTTCATCCCGATGTGACAGGGTCACCAACCTACAGCAATACAGGATGTGCGACGTTGGCTGCCAACTATGAGGATCAGCTTCTTTTAAAAGTTGATACGTCATGTTATAAAATATTCCGCAAGTGGAGCGTTGTGGATTGGTGCCAGTTTAATGCCCAGAATAACGATGGTCTATGGACACATACACAAATTCTTTATGTTGTCAATACAGTACCGCCGGACATTTTAAGTTGTAGTCAACTGGATATTTGCGACAATAATTCCTATTATGATCCTGTGAGCAAGCAGTGCATGGTTAATGTAGATATCACCGGTGATGCGGAAGATGATTGTACACGCAAGGAATTTCTGAAGTGGAACTACAGACTGGACACGAACAACGACGGAGTTTTTGAAAGTCTTCAAAACGGAAATCATCTGAAGACCATCATGCCTGTTGGGACCTTCGCAATTCGATGGATTGTGGAAGATGCCTGTGGTAATGTGTCCTCCTGTGACCAAAGGGTTGTACTCAGGGATTGCAAAAGGCCGACGCCGTATTGTCTTAATGGTATTACGACAGTGATCATGCCGGTTGGTGGGACGGTGACAGTCTGGGCCAAAGATTTGAATCTTGGAAGTTACGATAACTGTACACAACATGACAGACTCAAATTTTCTTTTACTAAAGACATTACCACAACCAGCATTACCTATACTTGTGACAGCCTGAATGGCCAGTCCTCGGTGGTCAAGACCGTGCGGATGTATGTGACGGATGAATCAGGAAATCAGGATTATTGCGAGACGGCAATTCGAATTCAGGATAACAATCATGTTTGCGGCGGAACCCTGGTCAATGTCAATGGTCTGGTCATGCGCAATGGGCAACAAGGAATGCCTGGAGCGCAAGTCAGCATCGTGAATGCACTGCATGATACGGTCGCTCAAGAACTTACAGACGAAGAAGGCAGATATACCTTCCAGTCGGTGCCTTGGAACAATGAATATGCGTTGAGTGTCAGCAAAGAGGATGAAATTCTCAGTGGCGTAAGTACCTATGACTTGGTTCTCATCCAGCGTCATATCCTGGGTAAAGCACCGTTTACGAGCCCGCTGGAATTTTTGGCGGCCGACGTCAATCATAGCAAGAGCATTACTGCACGTGACATTTCAGATATACGTAAGGTGATTCTAGGTGTGCAGACCAGTTTTCCATCGCAGCGAATTTGGAGGTTTATTAATCAGCATGGTCTCGACGGTAAGACGGATGATCCATGGGATGCTGGTGAACTTTGGAATTTCAAAGATGTGGTTGAAGAATTTAAGGATCTCAATTTCATAGGAATTAAAGAAGGTGATGTTGATCAGTCATCATCCCTGAACCAATCAATGCTTCAATCAAGGAGCATTCAGCAATGGGTGATTGGAGAACCAGTCAATCATGAAGGTCATCAGTGGTATCCCGTGATCGCAGAGAACGGAGGCTTGCTGGAAGGATTTCAGATGAGTCTGACTGGAAGAAATATTACGGGCTTGGTTTCCGCTGAACTTGCCGTCGGCAATGAACATTTTGTGTTGACGAACGGCCTCCTCAACGTCAGCTGGACAAGCCATGAAGCACAGCAGGTTAATGAGATGGCAATTCTGTTTTACATTGAATGTTCAGGACGAAATAATGAGATTGAACTGTTCAATGGTTCATCAATTGTTCCGGAGGTGTACATCGACCATCAGATCAGAAATCTTACATTGCGCGGAACGTCAGGAGAAGATGGTCACACGAATATTGAACTTGGGCAGAACATCCCGAATCCATTCACTGATCAGACGGTCATTCCGGTGATGGCTTCTCAGAATGCAGCGGCTGTGTTGAGAATTTTTGATGTCAATGGTAAAGTTGTGTTGATTAGAAATGTTCAGCTCGTCAAAGGCAACAACCAGATTAAAATTGATCGGAATATGCTCGGTGCAGAAGGAATTTATATGTATGAACTTGGCGTACATGACGGCTATCAGGTCAGAAAAATGCTGCTTAAAATTTAAGCTCAGTCAGTGGACCTGCACGTTTAAGTCACTTTCTGCCGGGCCAACAAAATTCTGAATCTGTTCAGAGGCGGCAAAAAAACTAATTCCTTACAGGCCATTTTAAAGCCATAAAAATCAAAAAAAGCAAGTCGGTCACCACCGGCTTGCTTTTTATATATATAGAATATAACAATATATCAATTTCTATAAATTATCGTAAATACTTCCCAGATAAA
>JAIBCI010000037.1 GCA_019694255.1 Saprospiraceae bacterium | reverse complement strand
AATATGCTTTACAAGAACTATTTGATCAGCCATCTCCAATACAAGTCCATGACCATTGTTTAAGACTAGAAGAATAATTTATTGCAGAAGCAGTACCAGCCGCACAGAAGTTGGTATAGGGTAAATCTGTAAAAGACATTTCATTGTTTGTCCCACACAATCCGTTATATGATGTACACGATAGATTATTAAAAGATCATGATAAGACTCAATCTATACAAGTTCTAACTTGACTATTACAGGAGTATCATCACCTTGATTCGTTATTCTCGTATGTCGTAATGCTACTGTTATGTTTAATGATAGTATTTCCTAACTGGCAATCACGTGCTAAACGTTCTGTACAGAATGTATGCTTATAGATATTAGTGTTTAGAGGTACTCCGATAGTATTATAATCGTATACGATACCATTACTACAATATATATATGTCATATTTCAAGAACTGTCGCAATCACTAGAATTGTTTATTATACTTTCTTTATATCCACTAAATAAGAAAGTTCACAGATCTGCTATTGTCGGTAGTGATCATATAAAATGAGGTATGGTTATTTGTTGTCAGAATATATCACCAAATGTACAATTAAGAGGTGAATTATTTGTACAACTAAGATTTGTATAATATGCTGATATTCATCAATTAAGTCATGACATAAAACCGTTTTGACATTGAAAAATTTCATATCCTGACAGAAGAGTATTACAATTGTATGACAATCAATAACTAATATTATTATACTTATAACCTGTTACTACTTGTCCATTTTGTACAGATAATCAGTTAAAGCTACAAGATTGAGCAAGACTAACAGATCCTGTAAGAACTGCTACTAACAATAGTATTGCTATGATATAATGTTTCATCTGTATAATATATATATAAATAATTAATTTATAGCCATTTGAAATATTTTTTTGAGTAAAGGAAACAAATTATTAACTTTGTACTTTCACATTTATTTGTAAATAAAAACCATTCTTCATGACAAAAAATCTACTCTTCATGGCATTGGTTCTGGTTACCTTCCAGATCAACGCCCAGCACTTTGGCAAGCACATCATGCAGCGTCCGTTGCAGAAAAATGTGATGCTGTCGGCACCTCTTAACCCAGGCGACCAGGGAGCTCAGGTTCTGGCAAAAGATTACGATAACAGCATTTATAGTTTAGCTTACGGTTCCTCTGCTACGGAACGTTATGTAATCAATCCGAATTTCAGCGCCAAACTGGCTACCGAGGTCCAGGGACCCGGCGATGTGGAATTTTTATCCGGTGCCTACATGAAAAATATCGGAAACCTTACCCTCACTGGTGTAAAGGTCAACACCGTAATCAATTATTATCCGCTGACTGGCGGTGCCGCAACCAAGATTTTTGACAAGACCTCAACGGATAAGGTGGATCTCGAAAAAGACAGCATCGTCGGATTAACTGTTGAGCCATTCGATTTTAATGACGGCAAAGGAGCCGGCAGATATGCTTTTACCTACACGGTAGGTCAGGATTCTGCTGATCAGGCCAAAGGCGACAACACGTATACCAGCAACATGTATATGCTGACCAAAATCATGTCCAAAGGCCGCATCAATCCTTCCAACAAAGGATTGCAGATTACCCAGTACTGGGGAGGTGGCACAGCCTATCGCGAGACACTGATGCCATTCAGCACCAAACATGCCAAAGGACTCACCATTGACTCTTTGTTTGCAGGTATAGCCTCCAACGAAGGTGTAGCCGAGATGTACGTAGAAGGCCGCATCTACAAGTGGGAAGACATCAACAATGACCAGGATGTAACGACGGATGAAATCTCATTGGTTGCACTTGGCGCATACGAAGTACCCGCAGGTACTGCCGGTAATTTCATCAACGTGAGAATTGGTTTGGAAAACATCGTTGGCAGCTCACCTAAATTTGAGATTGAAGACAATGTTCTGTATTTCGCTTCATTGATGTATCCGGGAGGAGCCAAGTCAATTTTTAATGCTTACGACATGGTGCCCAGCGCTAGAATGCTTGTAACCGTTAAAGACGCTGCCGGTAATCTGGAATTCGAAGATTATCCTTATCTGAGTTCCAGAACACAGGATGCCGCTACGGGCAATCCGGATTTCTCCAGCGTAAGCTTGTTCTATGTTGACCTGAACAGTGACGGCTCTGCACAGGATGAAGAAGTATTTTACTTCCCTGCAGCCATGGCCCTCGAATTCGGTGGCGCGGTTGCAACAAAGGATGTCACCAACAAAAATGATATCCGGATTAGTATCAACCCTTCTCCGGCACGCGAACAAGCAACCATCAAAGTTGCACTTGACCACATCACATCTGCCAACCTGGAAGTATATAACGCTACAGGTAAGCTAATGAGTTCTGAAAAAATTTCAGATGCACAATCTGAATTTACAAAAGTGTACCCTGTTCAAAACTGGAGTGCCGGCACTTATATCGTTAAAGTAAGTACGGACAAAGGTTTCATGAAAAAAACATTTTATGTAATAAAATAAATCGCTGCAGCAGCTGTACGTCCCAAAAGTGCGGCTGCTGTTTGTTTTTAACTGAAATAATTTGCTCAATAAAATAATTATCAAAACATGAAGAAAATTTTACTATTCATCATTTTAGCGACTTGCGGCTCTGTGTTTGCACAAAAAGTGGCCGTGATCGTCAATAGCCCGGCTTCTATCGGAGGTGAGAAAATCTACGGCGGCGCTGCCTTCGGAGCAGACCTCACCAGCGGTCAGTGGACCGGAGATTGTGTACTTGCAGATCCAAACATCGGTTGTACTGCACTCACGAATAAATCCGCCATTGCCGGAAAATTCTGTGTCATAGACCGTCTGACCTGCAGTTTCGACGTTAAATGTCTGAATGCACAGGATGCAGGCGCCATCGCCTGTATAATACTGAATCACAACCTGTCCAATGCAGGAGGCCCTCCATTCCGTATGGCCAATGGCAATGTTGGTGCACAGGTAACCATTCCGTGTGTCATGCTCGGCTACGAAGACGGACTGGCGCTCAAAGCAGCGATGAAAGCCGGCACAGTCAACATGACAATCGGTGCATTCGACAAAGAAAAAGTCGACCTGGCGATAACACGTACTGTTTGTGACGGTAGCTTCTCTCAACCCAGAGTTATTCACCCGACATACGGTGCTATTCCTGCCAACCAGGTGAGAGCAGCCGGCGACTTGTCTTTTGTCAATGGTGGTTTTGGAACTAATGTAGGTACCGAAAATCAATCTACTGCCAAGATCCAATGTGTTGTAAAGAACGGTTCAACAGAAATTTATAACAAATCATCGGCATCGTTTCAGTTAGATGTGGATAGCACTTCCGGCGATCTGATCGATGAATTGGATTATAACGGACTCGCGATGGGAAAGTATAATTTCACTTATCACGTTGGTACCGATGTTGCAGAGAAGTTTGGTGTAGACAATGATTACACCAGCTACTTCAATGTCAACAGCACTGTGCTTTCCAAATGCCGCTTTAATTTTGATTCACGCGAACCCGTGAGATCCGGTGCATACCTCTTTGGTGGTGGAACTGCTTATCGTGAACTGATGATCCCTTTCCGTCTGAAATATGGCGTGGGTCTTCAGATTGATTCAGTGTACGGATACCTGAGCACCAACACTGGAACGCTTGCTAACCTGTATATGGAAGGCAGAATTTATCGCTGGGATGATGCTAACGCAGATGAAGTGATTCAAAGTGAAGAAATGACCCTTGTAGCATTGGGTACGACAACTTTCCCAGCATCTGATACACGTACAGCAGCAGCGATGAGTATGAGTCTGGAGAACCTGGACGGATCCGAACCGGTATATCAGGTTAAGAAGGACAATGATTTGTATTTTGCCGCTATTCAATATCCTGGAGGAGCTCATGGTGTCTTTTTTGGATATGACAATGACTATGATGCCAGTGTACTGGTCAATATAAAAGATGCCAACCAGGCTCTCGGTACAGAGGATCTTCCTTACCTGACAACCAATACACAGGCAGTAACCGGCGGTCCGGATATGGATGCCGCTGGATTATTCTATTTTGACTGTGATGGCAATGGTTCTAATGATAATGAGACCGTTTACTCTCCGGCATCAATCGGTGTCAATATCTCTAAAGGTCTCGTAGGCACAAAGGATATTTCTGACCAATCCGGCAACAGTATTGATCTTACGCCTAACCCGGCAAGAGATGTTCTGAAAGCAGCCATTAAGCTCAATAACAAATCTCAAATCAACTATCAGATTTTTGATGTCAACGGAAGACTGGTCTACACCGCCAGTGAAAGAAATACATCAGATCAGTTTAATGCTGAGTTCAATGTCAACAATCTGTCCAACGGACAGTATATCCTTCAGGTTAATACCCCAAAAGGATTTTTGAAGAAATCATTCCAGGTTAACAGATAAAAAAAATAACCTTTCGAAAAAGCCATCCATGAATCATGGATGGCTTTTTTATTTTTGACCGGTGGCAACTCAGATCAGATACTTTGGCATAAGACATCATGGTGCAGGATCCGCCAGACGCCTCAAGAATGCACTGGGTGAATTTAAACCGGATTTAATTGCGATGGAAATTCCGGCAGAATCCGTTCCACTGATTCGTCAGCTTCAGTCTGTGACACATCAGTGCCCGGTTGCCTTCGTATACTATAATCCGGATAACATCCGCGAGACAACGTATTATCCTCTGGCAGAATATTCACCGGAGTATCAGGCCATAGTCTATGCCGGTGAGCATCAAATCGCAATACATCCTCTGGATATCCCTGCCGGCCTCAAAACCTGGCACAGCGATCTTGAAAAATCAGAAACCGGTGGTTTGTCAGCAGATCAGCATCGCATGATCAATGACCCCATCGCTTATCTGGCCCGTAGAAGTGGCTATGAAGACTCTGAACGCTGGTGGGAAAGCTATTTTGAATCCTGGCACGATGCGCTTGATCTTTTTGACGTGATCACAGAACTGATGCAGCAATTGCGATTGCAATCTGCCGGCCTCGATGACCGGGAGACGATCATTAGAGAACATTACATGCGAAAGGAATTGGATTTATGTATCCAAAAGAAACCCCAACGTCTTGCAGTAATCTGCGGAGCCTGGCACGTGCCGGCTTTGATTCCAGATTCAGGTGTCCCGGTGCCACCGATGAACATCGATCTGCTGTCCGCTAAAAAAATGAAGACCGGAATTATCCCCTGGACTAACAGACGTCTCGCGCTGAATGCCTCCTACACAGCCGGAATCGTTGCACCGCAGTGGAGTGAATGCATGTTTGAGAATCACAGTAATGCAGTCAACCTGTGGCTTACACGCGCTGCCCGCATGATGAGAGAATACGGATTTGACGTCAATACGGCCGAATTGATCGATACCGCGCGATTAGCAACGGAGCTGGCCTTGCTAAGGGAACTTCCGACACCGGGCATAATGGAACTTCAAGATGCATGTATCACAATACTCGGCAAAGGAGACGCCTCTCGAATCAGCCTGATAATGAATGAACTCCTCATTGGTCAACGTACAGGGTCAATTGAAATTTCTGCTTCTACTTTAAGCCTGGTAACCGAGTTCAAACAACAATTAAAAGCATTTCGGTTGAATAAATACTGGATGGAGAACTCTCCGGAAATGCTTCAACTCGATCTCAGAAAAGAGAAACATCTTCTCATCAGTCGCTTTCTTCATCAATCGACTTTGTTGCAGTTATTATGGTGTGAAGAAGAATCAGTGTCTGCTCAGGCGCTCGGTAATTTTCACGAAAACTGGCGTTTTCAATGGGAACCAGATTGTGAGATCCGACTTACCGAGGCGGCAATCGAAGGATCGGACATACAGACGGCCATACTTAAAATCAGTGAGCGATTGTGGACTGAGACAAAAGATCTACTGGCGCTGGGCCATTGGATTAACCATGGACTCAAGGCTGACATGCCAGAACTGTGGAATCTCATTTCAACCAGGCTTCACGATCTGTCCGTTTCTGATAACAGTTTGATTGATCTCGCGGAACTCATTCGTCCGTTGGTCTCATCCATTAGTTATGGCAATATTCACCAGATGGATGTAGCACAGCTTGAAAAAATTCTTGATGATATCATCCCTCACATCATTCTTGAATTTCCATCCCAGTCGGCACAGATTAAGTCTGATGAAGCGCAAAAGTTACTGCGATGCATGGACCTGATCCAGTCGTTCTTTTACCATTTTTCCAAAAACGATCATCTGGATCTTTGGATCAGTACACTGAACCTTGCTTCTACACAGGCCAATATTCATCCTAAAATCAGGGGAAGGATCTGGTATCTGTGCCTGGAACAAAAATGGACATCAAGAGAACTTTTTGTCGTAGAACTCAACCACATCTTTTCGAAGTCTGCCAGGATTAATGATACCGCGGAGTGGATCGAGGGATTTTTGCATCAGTCCACCGGTTTTTATTTGTTTCAGGAAAATGCACTGGAAAATATGCAACACTGGATTTCAGCACTGGAAGAGCAGGAATTCAGAGAAGTGTTGCCGGTACTTCGACGTTCTTTTGGCTCTTTGCAAATGACAGAACGACAGAGAATTCTGCGAATGATTACAAGAAATACGGGAAAAAAGATAACACTTCAGACAGGCAGGGTTCTTCATCCAGAACGGGATGCGATCATCAGGAAAATGCTTCAACGGATCCTTACTCCTGTGGTTGAGCCTGACGCAGTAAATCCTGATGCGTAAAGACATTCTGTTCAATATTCTGAAGACCAATGTTAAACATTGCCCTGGCCAGTTGACCGGAACGTATACCGAATGAAGGATAAAAGAATGAAATCAAAGGATACAACTTCTTGATTAGTGCGTAGGCGGTATTGGGTTCCTTTCTTACTGCATCCGGATAAATATAACCAGGCCTGCAACAATACACATGCGGAAAACCGATTTTTAATAATTCATTTTCTGCAATTCCTTTTTGTCTTGCAAACAGTAATGAACTCTTGCCGCTACGATCCGCGCCATCTCCGCTTAGTAACACGAAATGACATTGCGGACTGGAAGTATAAAGTGCCCTGGCGAATGTAACCGGCATGTCAACGGTAATTTTTATAAATTCATCTTTAGGAACCTGACCTGTATATACCCCGATACAATAGTAACACACGTCAACGTTGTCAACGTCCTTAAGAAGGTTGATCGGTTCGGAGACATTCTCCGATACTATTTGGGTAAGTTTGGGATGCTCCGGCAATTTTTTTCTTCCTATTGTTGTAACCCGACCGATCTTATTACTATTGAGACATTCTTCAAGGACCAGACCACCGATCATACCTGAAGCACCCATAATCACAACATGCCGCTGAGCATCCATTACATTAAATTTGAGATTGTAAATATAGTTCATTCCACTAACTAAGTCATAACGCTGGTCGCAAACTCCAGATTCAATACATTACTTGTATGGCATTCATTATTTGTAAAATAATAAAATAAATATTAACGCACGACTGTTTCATAAATTAATGTTTACAATATCTAATTACGGCAGATTGCCTGGCGCTTTTTTAACCTATGCGACATTTATTAAAGTATGCATAATTATCTGGCAATGAACACACAATTTAATTTGCGCACAAATCCTATCTTTACACAGTGAATAATCCAGGAAAATTTATCGTATTTGAAGGAATTGACGGTTCAGGAAAAAGTACACAATGCAAATTGTTACACCGTAAGATGAATCAATATTTTGGCTCCTGTCATCTCACCTGTGAACCCAGTGAACGTCCGGTTGGTAAAATGATACGCGATATTTTCAGTGGAAAGTTACCGATGGATAACCTGGTCGTTGCAGGTCTCTTTGTAGCCGACCGCCTTGATCATTTAGTCAATAAAGAAGATGGCATAATTAATTTATTGAAGGAGAATACGCATGTGATCAGCGATCGGTACTATTTGTCATCTATGGCTTATCAATCGGTATTTGCTTCGATGGAATGGATTTTGAAGGCCAATGAGCAAGCACGTCAAATGCTCAAGGCAGACATTACTTTTTACCTTGACCTGGATCCCGAAAAAGGCATGGAAAGAATTAACCATAGCCGTGATTCAAAGGAGATCTACGAAGAAATGGAACACCTCAGAACTGTACACCACAATTACCAAAAGGCTTTGGAATGGCAGAAACGGGAAGAAAATATTATTGTTATTTCTGCAGATCAGCCAACTGAAATTATCGAAACTATCATCTGGTCAGAAGTTCAAAAGTTATTTTGACAATATCCTGGTTCGCAATAATCCTCATTTTTTTTCAATACCGAGTAATTTCTTTCAATCCTAATTGCTGATGATGAAAGCACAGATTGCCAACGCATTTATTGTTGTAATAGCAATCTATCGGATGATTTTTATTCCGGAATATTGAATATGAAAATTAATTATCTATTTAAAATGCGACTTTTTCAATACCAGGATGATCCATGTCCAAATACTTTAGAATTGATTTTTTTTCACTGATTCTAATTATTTTCGAATCCAAACAAACAATCGACTCATCGGTAGCAGACAGTTTGTATTTACATCATTTTCTTTGGTCCGCAATTCCTTCTCTACCGTGACAATTCATTGCGAAAAAATGAAATAAGCCCTTGAAAATAATGTTCCTGATCATCCCACATACACATATGGGATCCATTTGGACAAAGTAAAAATGTTGCGCCTTTGATCTGCTGACTCATCCAGGACATATATTCCGGATCCATCGTGTCATATGTAGCCCCAATAACCAAAACCGGTATTTTCAGTTGATTTAATTCACTGCTTCTGTCCCAGTTTTCAAGTTTACCGGAAATACCGAATTCACTAGGTCCCTGCATCGTGACATACAGACTTTCGTTGAGCCCGTTGAAGGAACGTTGAAGTGGTTCCGGCCATTCAGCAAGCGGAATCCTGCAGATAAACTGGCTATAAAAATGAGTCATCAGCAATTCGGTATACCTTGGGTTATGAATATCGCCCTTTGATTCCAGCATTTTGATACTGTCCAGGACAATAGCATTGATTTTTTTTGCGAGCACGTCTTTTGCGTACTGGTCATACTTGGGACACGAAGCCATCATATTACTGATGATCAATCCTTTGAGATTTTTTTGATATTTTAAGGCATATTCCATAGCAAGAATGCCGCCCCAGGAATGGCCGAGTAAGTAAAAGTCTGAAGGGCCCAGTTGCAGCGCTTTTCTTACTGTCTCTACTTCCTCAACATATCGCGCCAGATCCCACATCGAAGTGTCTTTTGGATGATCGGAAAATCCTGTTCCGAGCTGATCATAGTAAATAAACTCAATTCCTTCCGCTGGCAGATAATTCTCAAAGCATTCAAAATATTCGTGACTACAACCGGGACCTCCACTCAGAAGCAATATTCTTTTATTAATGCTGTTTCCAAATGTTTTGGTCCAAAGATTGTACTGCTTTCCTTTTTCTTCAATTTGAATGACCCGGACATTGCCATTGCGCACGCCGGGCCATTTAGGCTTAAAATAATCTCCGCCTATATTGATCGGTGGATGATTAAGATCACAAGAAGTCAGACAAATTGCGAGAATAAGTAACAGCCCTTTGTAATTCATTTACTTTATTTGTTCAACAAATTACGAAACTTTGCTTAATCGGTATACAATTTTTACTGATGGCTTGCATTGACTTCCATCACCGGGCTTACTTCCTTGTCAGAACAAAGCACCACCATCAGGTTGCCGACAATTCGGGATTTTTCCTGATCACTGAATGTTGCGATGCCTTTTTCCTGAATTTGCTTCATTGCGCCTTCAACCATGCCGATAGCACCTTCAACGATCTTGTACCGTGCAGAGACGATTGCCTCGGCCTGTTGACGTTTTAACATGGCCGCAGCGATCTCTGGTGCATAGGCGAGGTATCCAATGCGCGCTTCCATCACTTCGATGCCCGCAATGTTCAGTCGGTCCTGTAACTCAGATTCGAGCGATTCATTGACCAATGTACTCGAGGAACGCAGTGTGACTTCATCCGCATCATCTACGTGATCATATGAAAAGTGATTCGCCAGTTTTCGTACTGCGGCATCCGTCTGGATTTTTACAAAATCATACAACTGATCCACTTCAAAACAAGCGCTGTATGTATCCCGTACACGCCAGACCAGAATAACACTGATTTGTATCGGATTACCCCTTTTGTCATTAACCTTCAGGCGGTCACTGTCAAAATTATTGGCACGAAGGGAAATCCCTTTCTTGACATAAAACGGGTTTGCCCAGAAAAAGCCATCGGATCTGATGGTTCCCGCGTATTTTCCGAAAAGCACCAGTACTTTCGAAAAATTAGGGTTGACAATAATAAATCCGGCAAGGGTCATGGCTGTTAGAAGACCACCGCCGATCCACCAAAGTGGTGTTTTCAACATGATCATGGTTGCAGGAATGATCAGAATCAATGGCAGCATGAGCCATCCTGAAATCGGAGTAAATATTTTTTCTTTCATGTTTAAAGGTTTACTACGCTAACAGCATAAACCTTAAACATAGTTCAACGAATAGGTTATTGTTCGATGAAATCGAATAAATATCCGACTATTGAAGCAGCAGGAAGGATATTACTTCTTTTTTTCCTTGCTATTCAGCTCAATCTTTTCCGGTTCTTCATATTTTTTGCCTGCCAGACGCATTAATTCGGTCTCGGCGGCAAGATTCACCATACTGTACCAGAACCCTTTATTCTTAATGGTCATAAAGGTATTAAGCGCTTTATCCTTATTGTTATTTAAAAGATTTTTGACACCGACGGCATACATACGAATCATCCAGGGTTCTGCTTCAGCGAGCGATTTGGGTTCAAATGAGGCATCCACAAGTTCTCCATCGCTGATGGAGCCCTTATAGTATTTAAGCGATTCCATATAGGGTTTAGAGACCGGCAGGATCTGCATATTCTCACTCAGGTTTTTCAGAATGGCCTTGGCATCCTCGGTTCTACCGGATCGGGAATAGCATGCATACTGCCAATAATAGGTACGCGCCCATAGATCACTGTTGGTTGAAAAATCTCCACATACCTCAAAGAATTTATCCGCGCTGCTCAGATCATTATTGCAGAAAAATGACATTGCCATTAGAAAATAATTTTTGTAGGCCAAGGTGACTCCGGCAATTGAATCATCACCCGTTGGAGGTAAAAGCCCCTTATTGGCTCCTTTCTCCATTTTTTGACCTGCTTTCCAAAAATTGTCAACGCAGTCACCAAGCTGGCGGCTGAGTAGAAGGTTTTCGCCGCGACTGGTATAGAAGTCGGCTATATCTGGAAAAGTCTGTACCCCGCGATTGAGAAGGTCTATTGCATTTTCTACACGTCCGGTCATACTGTATGCCTTGGCATAGCGCAGCAGTGTCTTGGGATCCTCGGTTTTTCCAAGGTACGCAGACCGTGCAATTTCAACATCCTTTTCTCTCGCAGCCCATACACTATCAGCCTCCTTCCATCGTGTAAGTTTGTCGCCATTAAGGTCTACTGCAAAAACATCCGGTGTTTCGGTGAGCGCCCGCTCTTCAGGTGTTGTAATGACCGTCTTCGGTTCATTTTTACATCCTGATGTGATTACAATTAACAAAAGATATATCGCTATACCTGAAAGAAATTTCATGGTTGTGAATTTGAAAACAAAGTTCTTAATTTTTACAATGATCCTTGTACAGGAACCAAAATTAACAAATGTTTAAAAAGCTAAAAACCCGAGTAGCTAACTGATTTTGACCGCTTGACGTGCGAGCAGACGCCAATGTCCATGATGCCTGATCCATACCTGCATCACGTGTAATTGAAGCATCAGCTCCTTATTGTTGAGCGCAACATTCAGATGCGACTGATAACGTACAATCATTGTCCTCCCATTTCCAGTAACCTGAAGACTGTCTCGGTCTATATGATGATAAATCAATTTACCGGATGTGTTGTTACTGATGAGTTCCTGCTTGCTTTCTATCCATAAATTAGAATGTCCGTAACTAAGTCTTGAATCAAGCAGTGTATTCAGTTCATCATGGTCTCTGGACATGAGCGCATGATGCAGCCTGTCCACCAGCTGGCCCGCATTTTTTTGGTTGATCTGTGCTGAAGCGACCTGAATACCAAACAACAAAATAAAAAAATACTGTATTTTCATTTTCTAAGAATTTTTCTAAAGTGTATGACCGATTGAAATGAGAAAGGTCTTTCGACCGATGAACGAATAGTATTGGGAATATCGTTGATCCGGTTGCTATTGGGATTCATACGATAAGGAATCAAATCAAAAAATACTTCAAAATCAAATCGCTCCTCCAGTTTTTTATTTTTAAACATTGCCAATATATCATCCAGCAATTCGTCACTCCAGAAATGTCGGAATGGTTGCAGCAAAAAAAGAAAGGCTTCAAGATCGGTAGTACCTCCACCCTGTTGCAATGCATATCTTGCGACTTCATTAAATGCCGGGTAATCCAGTGTCTGAGATAATTTTTCTACGGGCATGTCTTCCGTAAAAAGATTATTGCGGATCAGGTAACGCAAAATAAGTTTAGACGAATAAGCATCACGATGCAAGGCGATGGAATCCGCCATGATATGCAGATATTCCTTGTCAATCAAGTCTTTGAGTATAAGATCCGACTGAGAAGATGAAAGTAACCAGTACGGAGGAATGATCCTTAGGATTTTTTTGCTATCTGCTTTGCCGTGGATGGTCTTCAATATCGGATGTTGTAACAGCGATGACAAATCGCCTCCCTTAGTGAGTTCTGTTACCTCTCCTGCCAAGGACTCCCGCTGTTCATTTGTTCCAAGAAGTATTCTCATCATCAATGATTCCAAAGTCTTTCCGTTATTATTTTTTTTCCGAAGGTCCTCCAGAGCTTGTGTAGGTTCGAGTTCGTGATGTGCACGCCATTCCGGTAGAACCTGAAGTATAATTTTTTCACTGATCGTTTCGTCAAGGATCAGCTCCCACAACTTGTCTGGCTGAAGTATCAGAAGTTGTCTGACCGAAAGAACCATACGTTTGGCATCGCTTTTTACAGATCTCAGGTATGATGGTTCAGCTAAAAGGTATTGCCAATCCGAATTGACAGACATCATCCATCGTCCGCAGGGTCCAACACAAGAAAGGATAGAGACAGCAATCTGCGGATATTTCTCCGCATAACGAATCATAGCAGTGAGCAAGTTGACCGGAAAAAAGTAATTTTTTTTGAACGCCAGGCTGCAGTATTCATAAATCAGCGAATGCATTTCACATTCCATCGCTTTTCTCAGAAACTGGTCCCATTCCATGCGAATTTGTCCAACCGGGGCAGTCGAATCCGAACGCAGATAAATCGTTGAAGCTGCCTTGGACCTCATGCTAAGGGTTGCCAGGTACTGTGCCTTCGCTTGCGCATCCAATCCGCGTGATCCCTCTTGCCAGGCGCTGAGGAAATCAAAATACTCTTCCGGATTTTTAATCATCATTAACAAAATTGAGAGGCCGTTAATAGGCCTTGTGCTTGGTCATCGGGAGCCCGGGGACTATCTTTGCGCCGATTTATAAAACTAATTAATAATATGGCAAATATCGGTCGTGTCAGCCAAATCATTGGTCCGGTTGTAGACGTTTCTTTTTCAGGTTCAGGAGCTAGTCTTCCTGAAATTTTTAACGCACTTTGCATCAAACGCCCCGGCAAAGAGGATCTTATTCTTGAGGTTCAGCAACATCTCGGTGAGGATAGCGTCAGGGCAATTGCGATGGACTCAACAGACGGATTGACCAGAGGAGCTGAAGTTATCGACCTTCATGAAACGATTGCCATGCCGGTCGGCGAGGAAATCAATGGACGCCTCTTTAATGTTGTTGGCGAGGCAATTGACGGACTTGGCCCTGTTTCCAAAGCCAGAACTTATTCAATTCACCGCAAACCACCTACCTACGAGGAGCTGTCTACGGAGACAGAGGTCCTCTTTACAGGTATCAAGGTTATTGACCTGATTGAACCCTATGCCAAGGGTGGCAAGATTGGTCTCTTTGGAGGAGCCGGCGTTGGTAAGACAGTATTGATCCAGGAACTTATTAATAATATCGCCAAAGGTTACGGTGGATTATCAGTATTCGCCGGCGTTGGAGAGCGGACCCGTGAAGGTAATGACCTTCTTCGCGAGATGATTGAAGCCGGAATTATTCGTTACGGTGAAGATTTCAAGCATTCCATGGAAAAAGGAGGCTGGGACTTGAATACCGTTGATATGAAAGGACTTAGGGATTCCAAAGCAACCTTTATTTTTGGTCAGATGAATGAGCCGCCAGGTGCCCGTGCAAGGGTGGCACTGTCAGGTCTTACGGTAGCGGAATATTTCCGGGACGGAGACCTCAGCGATCCTGCAGGCGGAAAAGATATTCTATTCTTTATTGACAATATATTCAGGTTTACCCAGGCGGGCTCCGAAGTATCGGCCCTATTGGGAAGGATGCCTTCCGCAGTAGGTTATCAGCCTACACTGGCCACGGAGATGGGACTCATGCAGGAACGGATTACCTCAACCAAAAGAGGTTCCATTACCTCTGTTCAGGCTGTGTACGTTCCGGCAGATGACTTGACAGACCCTGCGCCTGCGACTACTTTCGCCCACCTGGATGCGACTACGGTATTGAGCAGAAAAATCGCCTCTCTCGGTATTTATCCGGCAGTGGATCCTCTGGATTCTACTTCAAGGATTCTCGACCCTCATGTCATTGGTGAGTTACATTACAATACAGCCCAGCGTGTTAAAAATATTTTACAGCGCTACAATGAATTGCTGGATATTATCGCCATCCTCGGTATGGAAGAATTGAGCGAAGAAGACAAGCTCGTCGTTCACAGGGCAAGACGCGTACAGCGTTTCCTTTCACAGCCTTTCCACGTAGCTGAGCAGTTTACCGGTATCAAAGGGGTTTTCGTTCCGATCGAAGATACCATTCGCGGATTCAACGCCATCATCGATGGTGAAGTGGACGAATATCCTGAAGCTGCATTTAACCTTGTCGGTACGCTCGAAGATGCCATCGAAAAGGGTAAGAAACTTCTTGCTGAAACCAAGTAATCGCGATCATGAAGGTTACTATTCTTACGCCTGAGAAAAGCCTGTTTGAGGGCAACGCCTCTGCAATCGTATTGCCGGGTCTCGGTGGTCAGTTTGAAATTCTCGACCGTCACGCTCCGATGATCGCAGCGTTGTCGAAAGGAGTTATTAAAATTACCGATGAAAAAGGCAACAGCCAGAAGTTTGAGATCAGCAAGGGATTCTGCGAAGTGCTGAAGAATGAAGTAAGTTTGCTTGTACAAAGCTGATTTTGTCTTTTTGTATTCTCTGTGCAACGCAATTACGACGTTTCGTATGTACTTGCTAAAGCTTGCGTAGAGCATATACAGGTCATCCATTCGAAAGCGTAAGATCTATTGATCTTTCAGACAAATTACGGTTCCGTTGCTTCCACAAATCCAATAATTGCCATTGCGATACTGTGCATCCAAATAGTCGACGCCTGGCAATCCTTCGAGACTAATCCAGTGATAACCGCTGTCCTTTGTTAGCCAGACGATACCCTGTTCACCCGCAACAATACCTTCATTCAAATTCTTAAAACAAATACACCTGAAGGGTTTGGCAGAAACAAAAATCTTGGTTGCATCCCGCAGTGTAATCCAGTGCTTTCCATAATCAGCGGAACGATAGATACTTCCTCCGATGCCGCAGAGGAACATGACACTGTCCTGAATGGTACACAGGTCCAGAAAATGTTCTCCCCTGATATCCAAAGTATCCCAGCTATTTCCACCATCCACTGATCTGATCAGAAGTCCGAATCCGGCAGCCAACCAGCGCAGGCTATCAATACAGTGCACTACATTCATTTCCCTGTTGAGCGAAAAAATTTCTTCCATCGTTCCCGCGGACAGGGAAGCTTTATACAAATAACCCTTGCCAATCGACTCTCCACCTGCGAGTATGATGTGCGCTGAATCATATACGTCCAGGCTTTTGAATGCGATATAATCACCAAATAAATACTGCTGATGGGTCTGTGGGGTGAACGTAAAAATCCGTTTATCCAATCCACAACTATAAATCTTCCCGCTTCTGTCAGCGGCCATAGCATATAAGCCCCTGCCCTCAAGTGTTATGCGCTGCCATTCATGTCCTGCATCATGGGAAACCAGTGCCACCGATCGTTCCCAGGTCTTGCCACCTACAGCTAAAATCTGATTATCATCAAACAGATGTATGGCCGTCAGCTCATCGCTGCTTTGGGTGATTAATAAATTGAATGAAGCACTTTCTTCCTTCCTGCACGAAAAAATGAAAAGCATCAGAAAGATCAAATTCGAACCAGGCTTCAGCAAAAATGATATTTTATTTTACTGTCAGCGGAAACGAGGCGTTGGCATTGAGAATGCATCGCTCCCCAAGTTTGACTTTCATTTTATAAGACCTGCAAAAATTAATAAACAATTCGGTCAGCTTGTCAAAATCCATATTCTTGCTGTTGGGCTTTGGGTAATAGACGATATAGTCAATCCCAGCATTGTCATTAAAGAAAATGTTCATCCAAAGTTTCAGGCCATTGAGCTCGATATTATTGGCTTTTGAGAATTCGACAAGATCTGCCAGAATGGAGGACCAGATCATGAAAGCTTTATCATTATCATTACCGCAGATCGCCACTAGTCCTTTGGCATATCTTTCAAGAATAGCGTCATATGCCAACTCGTGCTCTCCAATTAAAAAACTGTTGGGCAGGGCAATCTTTGCCCCCGTGGATTTTGTATCGGTTGAGGTCTGAGCCTCCAGTACACTGCAGACAATGACCCAACAAATAATATGCAATACCCTCAGAAACATAGCCAAATGACCAGACAAATTTACATAACCTAAATGATTAATTACCACTATCCTTAAAGTATACACAAAATGAACAAGCACAGTGCGGTATCAAACGGAAGATAAATTGTTGCAGACGATCCCTTTTAGATCAGATCTTCAAATTACTTACCTTTACACTCGATTAAATGCTTCAGTTATGATTCTTGATATTATCTGCGGGATTCTTGTGGCAGGAAGCTTTTACATTGGTTATACCAAGGGCATACTGAAGACCATATTCGGTGTCTTGTCCATTTTTTTTGGCTTGTTGGCTGCTCTTAAACTTTCCTTTCTAACCATCGGGATCCTGGAAAAAATTCTGACCGTTGATCCGAGGCTCAACATTATTCTGGGTTTCGTGGCGACATTTCTATTGGTGCTGGTTGGCATCAGAATGATCGGCAAGGGTCTTGAGAAAATTCTGGAGACTACACACATTAATTTTATCAACCAATTCGCCGGTGGGGCATTTTCTGCGTTGATCACCCTCGTGATCTTTAGTTCGCTGATTTGGTTTCTTAATGAGATCAAGGTCGTGTCTGCAGGACTCAAACAAAGTTCGCTGACATATCCTTTGTTAGAGTCAGTTCCTGAAAAATCAAAAGTCGCCTTCGCACAGATCAAACCTTTTTTCAGTGAATTCTGGGAGAAGACCCAGGAAGCGATGGACAAAGTGGACGCCCATAATTAATAGCAGACTGGCTTCTGCTTTAATCTAGTATCGTATTTGATCATCATCAGTCCGTTTTTAGTACGTCTGTTTACCGGTAGATTTGCCACAGCCATCACCCTTTGGCCTTTTATTATCCTGCGTTCTCAGCATGATGTACAGAACAAATCGCTTATCATTCATGAAAGAATTCATCTTCGCCAACAGGCGGAACTGCTGGTTGTATTCTTTTACTTATGGTACCTTATTGAATACCTGATTTACCGTATACAAGGCAAAACACATTTTGAGGCATATCGAAGTATAAGCTTTGAAAAAGAAGCGTACACCAATGAGTGGAAACAAGACTATCCCGCTGGCAGAAGTTATTTTGCGTTTTTGAAATATATCCGGAAATAATGAACTTCCAGATTTTACAATTTGGACGGACATACCAACTTTAACAGAATTGGATTTGTAATGCAGTGTGTGATGGATATATCAGTTTTGGTGATCTGGATGACGCGTTGATATTTCATGAATGCATGCTGTTATTTTCTTTTAAGCGTAGAATAAATTCCTTTGCAAACACCTGCATTGTTCACTTATTCTCCATATGCGAATAAATATTAAAGTCATGAATGCACTGTACGCTATAACAATGAATTGGGGAATCATTTTCCGGTTGATTTCAAATTTCAAGTAACACAACTTTGCATCTTGCGTTGATCTAGCCTTTCCCAACATTCTACAGAAGATCAGTCCATCATTTTGGGATTGTATTTCACGCATTACCTGGTGAAAAAAAATTGATCTATATATGATGCGCATATCAACGGCATTAAATTTGGAATAAGAAAACACTACTTCCGCCTTCTGGAAGCATCATTCGACATATTGTAAAATCAATAGAAATATTTCGGAATATTCTGACGCACCGGGGATATCATATCCTATGACAATAAAATGTACCCAAAAAAAATCCACCCGAAGGTGGATTATAAAATTTAATAATGGAACCGATTGCCGGAACCATGTTATTTTTTATTGAGGATGCGAAGCGCATCTGACGCAGTTGCATCATTTGGATCCAGCGTTATTGTCCTGGCAAACCAGCTTTTTGCAGTCGTATTATCATTTTGTTGCACAAAGTATACGCCCAGATAATTGTAGGCAAGGATCAGGTTTTTCTTGACATATTCTTTGGCCTTATCCACTTCTGCGACTTCAACATATTTTTCAAAATATGGCTTCGCCAGAAAATTAACATTGTCCGGATCGAGATTTACATTGCATTTGGCACGCATTATCCAAGCAGGCGCATAATTCGGCGTAGATTCGAGCACCATTGCAAAACTGCTGTCTGCGCGGCTGTAAGCCTCATTGAAGAACTGCGCCTGGGCCAAATAATACAACTCTGAATTATTGAGTTTCTTCAAATTGTTTTTAGCAACATAGTATTTTTCCGCATTGGCATAGTCCTTATTATCATAATATGCCTTGGCCAAAATTCCATAAACATCCAGTTGTCTTGAACTATCTTGCTCCACAACTTTCTTGTAGGCCCATTCTGCTGTGTCCATTTTTTTCAATTTGGCTGAAGCCTTTCCAAAATATTCGTAATCGGAGGCATACAGTTTGATTTCAGGGTTTTTTCCGGCAGTGTCAAACAGTTGCTTATTGGCATTAAATGACTCTTGTGCCCTGTTGGTTTCAGCATAAGACCACGCCAGCCAGCGGTTGATCGTATACTGTTCTGGATTCGTCTTGATAATTTTATTACCTTCTTCGATGGCCCGTTCATAATCTTTGGCCTGGAAGCAGAGGAATTTGACCAATCTGACTTTTGCACCAATATCATCACCTGCAAGTGCAACATATTTCTCAAGGACCGGTATCACTTTTGAAAAATTCCTACTTTTAATATAAGACTCATAAAGTTCTTTGTAAACCAGTGCATTATTGGCGTCGAGCTTTACTGCGTTTTCAAGCTTTTCGATGGCAAGTTCATATTTTCCTGAAGAGTTCCAGATACGGGCCATCTTGACATAGGTCTCAGGTTCATTCTTGTTCTTCTCTACGGCAACTTCATAAGCAGTCATGGCAGCGCCGAGATCATCCGCGAGAACGTGTGCATCGCCTTTATGAATCCAGTACTTAACAATTTTTGGATCTAGGTCTCTGGCTTTCGTAAAATATTCCAGTGCTTGTTGTGCCTGGGGATTTTTATTATACAGATAAGCCATACCAACCATGTCAATAATTGCGTGGTTTTTGCCATTGCCTTTAAGCGCAGATTCGAATTGTTTTTTGGCTTCAGCGAGATTCTTTTTGTCTATCTCAAGCTTACCCAGACCAATTCTGCATTCATCACATTTGGGGTTGATGGCCAGCCCTTTATTATAGGCTGTCCTTGCAGCATCGCTATTCTCAAGCGCATAATAGACTTCGCCGATGTAATATTGATACAGGGCATTTTTACCGTCTGCATTACTCAGTTTTGTAAATGTATTGAGTGCAGTCTCATAATTTTCATTTTCGAGCTGTTTGATTCCGTCCTGTAAAGTCTGGCCATTTAGCCCCAGTACAGAAATCATCAGGGTGAGCACGAAGTACAGCAATCTGTTCATTACCGAAGGTATTTCTTGAAAGTGGGCAAAATTACGTTTTTTCATTGTTTTAGCGATTGATCGTTTAAGCATTTGACGTTGGAAAGCCCTCTGAAGTTAGTGGTACCTAGTTAAATCATTATTAAGATTATTGAACCACCTTGAAATCACCCGTAGAATGAATTTCAATCCAGCGATCTGTCTGGTATAGCGGTAATAAACCGGCCTTTAAGAGGATTTTCTGTCCAATATCACCTGTTATAAAGGAGGCGAATCCAAGTCCAAGGTCGTTTTTGCCGCTTCGGGTAATAAAAGTCAGTGTCCGGGTCAGCGGATAAAGACGGTCTTGCAGGTTATATTGGTAAGGCTGATAGAATTTGCCCTTGAGCGAGTCTGAGGGGTTTCCTAAAGACATCAAAGTCACCCGATCCAGCAATTGCCAGGCGATGGGATCATCCGAGTCGCTGATCTGAGACCAGTCCACAAGTCCGATGGCCTCCGGATGGGTGTTGACATAATCAATTATTGCCGTAAGGGAATCCTTGGCATAAAAGTTACCAGGAAGAGCCTTAACTCCTGCCAGAGACATCAGGTATCCAGGTATGCCTGATCTGGTTTTTTCAACAACCAGCGTCTTGACGCGGGTGTTCTCTTTACCCCGGATAATATCCAGAAGTTCGCTGAATCCAATGGTTGAATCAACAATGCCGGCTTTGGCGACAAGTGCGATGGCAGAGACTGCCATTGGAAATTCCCTGGGGTGCAGGTTTTTCTGTTGATCAAGAAATTTTTTTTCTATAGAATCCAGACCCCGGGAAGCGATAATCAATTCAACGGTATCTTTCAGAAACGCTTCAAAAAGCTGAGATTCAGGGAGATAATCTATTGTTATGGCTGCATACGGATAGTTTCGTTCAAAAATATCTTCTTCCTGCATAACAATACCTTTTAGCATCTCATCACAGGCTATACGTATTATTCCAGTTGTTGGGGTACTTTCCTTCTTTTGGTCGGTTCGATGGCATGAGAAGAATACCAGGAAGATCAATGTAGTCCAGCAAATGAATCGATTTTCTAACATCATATATCCATTAACGCATAGGATGCCACAATGTTAATTTGCCTGATTTTGGCATATGCCCGTCAGAAACCTATCTTTGCGGCTTAAAAACCAAACGTATGGAAAATTTAGTGTATATCTTGCCAGTATTCGGCGTCATTGGGCTTATTTACATGGCCTACCTGTATAGCTGGGTATCCAGGCAGGATGCTGGTGAAGACAAGATGAGAACCATTTCTGATAGTATCGCTGAGGGCGCGATGTCCTTTCTCAAAGCTGAATACAGGGTTCTTGCGATTTATGTCGTTGTTGCCGGCACTTTGCTGGGGGTTTTGAGCACGCAGGTGGCTACTACCCACTGGCTCATTGTGGCAGCTTTTGTATTGGGAGCAGTATTCTCTATTACTGCAGGTTATATTGGTATGAAAATCGCAACCAAAGCCAACGTTAGAACCACGCAGGCTGCACGTTCTAGTCTGAGCAAGGCCCTGCAGGTCTCCTTTAAAGGAGGCACTGTCATGGGGCTTGGTGTGGCAAGTCTTGCTGTACTTGGACTTTCATCCCTGTTTGCCATATTTTTTCAACACTTCATGGGCGGCATATGGGGCACGGCTGTCATTAAGGACAATAGCCTTGAAGCATATAAAGCCATGAGTGTCATTCTTGAGGTGCTGGCTGGATTCTCCGTTGGTGCTGAGTCTATTGCCTTATTTGCTCGTGTCGGTGGCGGTATTTATACAAAAGCTGCTGATGTTGGAGCCGACCTGGTCGGAAAAGTTGAAGCAGGCATCCCTGAAGATGATCCGCGCAACCCAGCCACGATCGCTGATAATGTTGGCGATAATGTCGGAGATGTTGCCGGAATGGGAGCTGATCTTTTTGGAAGTTATGTTGCTACAGTGCTGGCAGCAATGGTTTTGGGTAATTATGTAATCCGCGATAACGGTGGAAGTATCAATGATTCTTTTCTGGGAATCGGACCCATTCTGCTGCCGGTTGTGATCGCAGGTGTAGGTATCGTATTTTCAATCCTTGGTTCATTTTTTGTTAAAGTTAATTCAGACAACGCCAAAGAACAGCAGGTTCAATCTGCATTGAATTTAGGTAACTGGAGTTCAATCGCTATGACAGCGATTGCCTGCTACTTTCTGATCAATTGGATGTTACCAGCGCAAATGCAAATGAATTTTTTCGGGAAAGGTGCGGTGTCAGTTTCTCAAAATGAAGTATTTATCGCGGTATTGGTAGGATTGTTTGTTGGTGGTGCCATCAGCTGGATGACAGAATTGTTTACCGGTCTGGGCAAAGGTCCTGTCAATGATATCGTTCAGAAGTCCGGTACCGGAGCAGCAACCAATATTATTGGTGGATTGAGCAATGGAATGCTCAGCACGGCAGGTCCGGTTGTATTATTTGCCATTGCAATTTTTGTAACCTATTCTCTTGCCGGTTTTTATGGTGTAGCCATTGCAGCATCGGCCATGATGGCCACAACGGCAATGCAACTTGCCATTGATGCTTTCGGCCCGATTGCGGACAATGCAGGTGGAATTGCAGAGATGAGTGAATTACCCAAAGAAGTAAGGACCAGAACAGATATTCTTGATTCTGTTGGTAACACGACCGCGGCGATCGGTAAAGGATTTGCAATAGCATCTGCTGCCCTGACAGCTCTTGGCCTATTTGCGGCGTATGTTACATTTACCGGTATTAACGGAATCAATATTTTCAAAGCAGATGTGCTCGCTGCGTTGTTTGTCGGAGGAATGATCCCTGTAGTTTTCTCAGCTTTGGCCATGCGTTCTGTCGGAAAGGCCGCCATGGATATGGTCAATGAAGTAAGAAGGCAGTTTCGCGAGATACCCGGTATCATGGATGGCAGTGGCAAACCAGATTACAGCAAATGTGTCGCAATTTCGACAAAAGCTGCATTGCGAGAAATGATGTTGCCAGGACTTATCACGATCGTTGTCCCGATCATTATTGGATTTGTTATGGGACCAGAAGCACTGGGATCTTATATGGCCGGCGTTTGCGTGAGCGGTGTGCTGTGGGCAATATTCCAGAACAACGCAGGTGGTGCTTGGGATAATGCCAAGAAATCATTTGAGGCAGGTGTTGAAATCAACGGACAAATGTATTACAAGGGATCTGATCCTCACAAGGCTGCCGTAATCGGGGATACTGTAGGAGATCCATTTAAAGATACTTCCGGACCTTCAATGAATATTCTTATTAAGCTTACCTGTCTGGTCGGTCTTACAATTGCTCCAATACTTGGGGAAAAGTTTGCACACAGCCAAAGTTCAAATACAAGGGAAACGAAAACAGAACAAACCATTGGTATTCAAAATCATCAAACACCTGAATCCAAGAACTAATACAAGATATTAATTTATATTTTAAGGCAGATCCGAGGGTCTGCCTTTTTTATGAATAGCATTAAAATGTGTACATTGATTAAAATCAATTTTAAAACGATCCGCTTTATCCATAAAGTATTTATATCGATCCAATTCAAGTTCTACTTCTCATGAAATAAATACTTTAATAAAAGCAATACTTGAGATGTACAACAATGCTCATTACATTAGTTTTTACTTTTTAAAAACCAATTCAGTAAATTGAATATTAAGACTTCCATTTGATTGTTTTAGTCCAGGACAGAATGTTCGCACAAAAGAGTGCAACTGAGAAGATGATCCGTCAATTTTGAATAATTATGAAGTCAAATGCTTTATAGAATAGTTGTTGCTATCTTTGGGCTATGACAAAAGACAGCCACGCCAGAGTCCTTGAGGGCAAAGCCGTCCCGAGAGGCAAATTTCCTCACATCCGTCGAGCCGGTGATTTTTTATTTGTCAGCGGCACGAGCAGCCGACGCCCGGACAACAGTATCGAGGGTGCTTCGGCCGATACAATGGGTACGGTAAATCTTGATATCAAAGTGCAGACCAAAGCAGTCATTGAGAATATCAGGGACATCTTACAGAGTGAAGGTGCAGAACTTGCGGACATTGTTGAGATCACTACATTCCTGGTGAACATGAATGATTTTGGTGGTTATAACGAAGTGTACAATTCCTATTTCGATTATACTGGTCCGGCAAGAACAACCGTTGCCGTTCACCAGCTGCCACATCCACATTTACTCATCGAAATCAAGGCTATTGCCTACAAACCGGTATGAGCAATCAAAAGAAATATACTTCGATACATTATGCAAGCTACCTTGAACTGGACAAAATCCTCAATGCGCAGCATCCAAGATCCGCGGAGTTAGGTAAAGAGGCCCATGAAGAGACGTTGTTTATCATCATTCATCAGGTCTATGAATTATGGTTCAAGCAGATGATGCATGAACTGGACTCTGTGATGGAAATGTTTCGTTCTCTGAATGTGGATGAGAAAAATATTGATGAAGCCGTTTTAAGGCTAGAGCGCATCAATGAGATCCTTCGTCTACTCACTCAGCAGATCAAGGTACTTGAAACCATGACGCCTATTGATTTTCTTGAATTTCGTGCGTATCTTTTTCCGGCATCAGGTTTTCAGAGTTTTCAGTTTCGCTGCTTTGAAGTGAAGCTTGGACTTAAAATCGAAAAACGAATTGCTTATACCCCTTACAAATACTATCACGAGTTTACGCCACAGGAACAGGAGACTATCGTTGCTTTGGAGTCGAAAGAGGGACTTTTTGATCTCATTCAATCCTGGCTCGAACGAACTCCATTTATTGACATGAAGGATTTTGATTTTAAAACAAAATACCTCAGTGCAGTTGAGCGAATGCTCCAACGTGAGGCTGATGCAATACAATCTTCAGAATATCTCAATCCGCACGAAAAGGAAATGCGTCTTAAAATGAATGGTGACGTCGGGACATTTTTCGTAAATATTTTTAATGAAGAATATCACAATCAATTGATCGCCGAAGGAAGGATACGTTTGTCTTATCGCGCTACAATTGCCGCTTTGATGATCCAGCTGTATAGTACCGAGCCTCTGTTGCAATTGCCTTCAAGATTAATTCATACATTAATTGAAATGGATGAATTACTTACCAACTGGAGATACCGACATGCACAGATGGTCATGCGCATGCTGGGCAGAAAATCAGGTACCGGTGGTTCCTCTGGATATGATTACCTCATGGAGACCGTCAAGAAACATCAGGTGTTTATAGATTTTCACAACATCAGCACCTTAATGATTCCAAGGTCCGATATACCTGAATTACCGGATGAGCTTAAGCGGACCCTGGGATTTTCATTCACTCAACGTTAAATCTGTTCGTGAAAAAAATTGACATTCACACGCACATCCTACCTGAAAATCTTCCACGCTGGGCAGAAAAATATGGCTATGATGGATTTGTTCACCTCGATCATCACCAATCTTGTCGCGCCAGAATGATGATTGGAGATAAGTTTTTCAGAGAAATTGAAAGCAACTGTTGGGATCCTTCTGTCCGTCTTGGTGATTGTGATCGAAGCGGAATTCTGATTCAGGTGCTGAGCACCATTCCAGTTTTGTTTTCATACTGGGCGCAGCCCGCCGATGCCTATGATGTCAGCCGCTTTCTGAATGACCACATGGCAGAAGTGGTTCGAATGCATCCAAGCCGGTTTATCGGACTGGGCACATTGCCGATGCAGGACCCGCAGCTGGCCATCCGCGAAATGGATCGATGTATGAATGAACTTGGCCTGGCAGGTATTGAGATTGGTTCACACATCAATGACTGGAACCTGAATGACCCGGCGCTCGATGAATTTTATAAAGCTGCAGAAGAACTCGACGCTTGCCTTTTTGTGCATCCATGGGACATGGTAGGAAAAGATAAAATGCCGCGTTACTGGCTTCCCTGGCTGGTAGGCATGCCCGCTGAAACCTCACTGGCAATATGCAGTATGATTTTTGGTGGAGTTTTTGAGAAGTATCCGCGGTTAAGGGTCGCTTTTGCGCACGGTGGCGGATCTTTCCCTGGAACTTATGGCAGAATAAAACATGGCTTTGAAGTCAGACCGGATCTGGTGGCAATCGACAATGCGGTACATCCCGACCACTACTTAGGGAAATTTTGGGTTGACAGCCTCGTACATGATCCGGATATGCTTCTTAAATTAATTAGCTTATTTGGTCATGAAAAAATCTGCCTAGGTTCTGATTATCCGTTTCCCCTGGGTGAACTTCACCCTGGAAAACTTATTCAATCCATGAATTTGACTGGCGATACACCATCGTGGCTGAACTACAGATCTGCAGAAACCTGGCTGGGAATGTCCAGCGAATGAAAGTTGTGTTCTGAAGGTGATTTAATTTGAGTAATTTCGTAAATCACTTCAAGCAATTTACAGAATAAGAGAAGTATATTTTAATTTGAGGATTGCCGTGCTTATGAAGCATAAAAAATTATTTTCCCGGAATTACTTTTTGCAATTTAATAATAAAAGAATTGAGGCCAATTTATCCATTGTTTCCCTCATCGTCATATTTGTATTATTCAGCGGCTACATTTGTTTAGCGCAGGAATTTGCATCGCAAGATACCAAGTGGGTTTTTGATTATAATGGAGCATGGTCCATTGGAATTACAGAAATTGAATTTGAAAAAGATACTCTTATTAATGGTCTTAAAACCCGTAAATTCAGTAAAAAAGCATCCAGAGTCACACTAGATAACCGCAAGCTGAGTTTTGATTTGGATCCTATTTACTTCCGCTCAGATTCCGGTATTGTTGAATATTCTGAAGACGGCCAATACTTTGATACCTTGTTCAATTTTAATGCAGTAAAGGGTCGATCATGGAAAATTTATCGACATCAAGGTACCATGCGCACAGATTCGATGGAAATGGTCATTGTGGACACTTTCATAACCAGGATTGCCGGAATGGAACTTTTTTCTCAGGCTGTGTATTATGGTAATCTTGGATTATCCCCAGGAATAGATACAATTTATAACTTTATTGGCGCCCGATGGTCTTACCTACTTCCATTTGATGTCCTGGATGTAAGGAGTGATGGTGGAGAAGGCGGAATAATCAGATGTTTTAAAAACGACAAGTTGGGACTTATTGCATTTGACAATATGGGTTATGGGAGCGAATACAAAACTTCCTGCAAAGACCTTAGCATGAGCAATTCTATTGATCAACTCGGGGGTGAGATAACAATTTCACCTAATCCTATAAACGACTTTGTTGAAATTTTTGCCAATGAAAAATGTAGTTTTCAGATAATGACTTCACTTGGTGACGTAATTTATAACGGAAATCTTAATAAGGGTAACAATAATTTCGAAAATATAAGTCTCCTTCCTGGTATTTATTTCTTAACAGCACAAGGCATTTATCTAAAAAATTGATTAAAATTTAGTTTCCATAATTCAGTCAATATTAAATCAACGCCATCAATTTTTGTGCAGCGAATGAATGAATACGTGACTGAATTACCGGACGGCTGAAGACTGGTATTGAATTTCAGCCGACCGGTAAATTGGTTAAGAATCCCCCTACTGCTTTATCAATTTCTTGATATCATGGTACCCGTTGATGTCCTTGATCAGTATGAAGTACATCCCGTCCGCCAAGTCGGAAAGATCAATTGTAACCTCATTTGATCCGGAAAAATACATACGACGCATCGGCAACCCATTGATATCATTGACCTCAATTGCAAATTCATTCAATTCATCCGTCTTGACGATAACGTACTGGTCAACTGGGTTGGGATAAATATACCATTTATCTTTTTGAGTGACTCCTCTTGTAGAGGTGACGCACACCCAACGGTTGACGAATCCTTCACCCGCTGCATAGAGATCGCAGGATTTGGTGCCGCAGGAATCATACGTCTCCAACGCCCAGGTAACCACATCAGGATGACTTACGCTGACCCAGGCATTATTCACTGAACGCGCTACTCCTTTGGCTGCTGTTGAGCCAATTGATTGATATTCTCCTCCGGCAAAAAGTTCTCCGTTAAAATAAATAAAATCATTGACACTATTGAATGAATCCATAAGATCACCTTCTGGCATGGCCAGCCAGTTGTTACCGTTCCAGCGCGCGATATGTTGTGTTGATGGCACACCGGCAGCGTTTTTAAAATGCCCCCCGATGATCATTTCCCCATTCCTGATAATTGATTGTTCAATGCCATGATATAAAATATTATTAACCAGGTTGATACCACCACCGGTTAATGAACTCCAGGCGGTTCCATTCCATCGCGCAATACACTGATAGGGATTACCAAAAAATGCTCCACCTGCATACAGGTCGCCATTAAATTCACGCAACATGCTAACCGGATAAGGAATTCCATTGGCAAAAGGAGAAGTCCAGATTGTCCCGTTCCACATGGCGATATTGTTGACAACCAGATTATTGCCTGTTAACGCAAACTGTCCACCAACGATTAATCCACCAGAAGTGCTTAATAACTCAAAAACAACAGGTGAAGGATTAATACCGGTCACGCCACCTCCAACTGCAGACCAACTGGTTCCGTTCCATGCGGCAATGTTATTGACAGCAGTTGTGCCCGCCATGGTAAATTGTCCGCCAACATATAATATTCCATTGTGTACTTCCATACATCGCACGGTTCCATTGAGCCCACCTCCAGGTAGAGGAGACCAGGTGCTGCCATTCCATATTGCTATATTACTGGCATTCTGACCACCAATCAAAGTAAACTGACCACCCGCATAGAGTGCACACTGGTAATTTTTTAGATCATACACAATACCATTGTTGGCCCCGACAGCTTGCCAGGAACGATTTCCCAAACAGGCTCCACCAGGACAAGATTGAGTACTGTCGAGTGGCTTACATTCAAATGTATTAGGAAATACGCAACTGTCAATTACACCATTGGATGTATACAAAAATTTCATTGTGATGGTATAAATTACTGCGCCGCTGACGCAGAATGTCACGGGGCTATACTGCCCGGCAGGAAGAAATCCGCTGGTATGTCCCAGATTAAATGATTGCGACGCAAGATTACCAATTGTAAAATTGGGTGAAGCATTGACATTGGTGAAAATGCCATGATCCAGTTCAAATTTGACCGCAATAAAACAATTTGATGACGGCACGTCAAAAACTGCTTTGTGACAACATAGACCCGGGTTATTCGAAGTCTGCTGAATAAATGCTTTCAGCGAATCACATTTACATGGAGAGGAAGCTGGCGGACAGTTGAATTCCTTGCTTATAACACATCGCTGTTCAATCCCGTTTTGATCCTTGTAAATGTACTGTGCAGTAATGATATAAGAAGTTGAACCGCTGACACAAAACGTCAGCGGGGTTGTCGTTCCGGAAGGTATAAATCCAGAGGTGTGCTGAACAGTAAGCCCGCTTGAACTAATGTTGCTCAATGTAAATCCCGGAGATGCTTGTGGGTTCAAAAGGACTCCGGAACTAAGACTGATGTTTAGTCGCAGAAAACAACCATTTCCACCAATAGTATTTGTAATATCGTGGCAACACTGACCCGCACTCGTGGAGGTCTGGTTTATTAATACCTTGAGGGAATCACAAGTACACACTTTTGGGTTCGAAGGACAATCAAACGTCTGCATTTTAATACATTTCTGCTCAAGGCCGTTGACATCTAAATAATAGTATGTTACTGTAAGTACATACACCGCAGCCCCCGAAACGCAGAAACTGGCGGGGGTCTGTTGGCCTGCTGGTATATGTCCTGAATTATGTGTCAGCGTAAATCCACTTCCGTTATTATTACTAACATTAAAACCATTGGCAGGAAGGATATTGTTGAGTTGCCCTGCACTGGTTGTTACAGTTATTTTGGTAAAGCAATTAGACGGTGCTACATTACTGGTAAATTTGTAACAACAATTACCCGTGTTGACAGAAACTGATTGAATTATTGTACTTAACGAATCGCAATTGCATTTTGGCCCAACAGACGGACAGTCAAACTGACCAAAAAAAACACATCGTTGCTCAATACCATTCTGATCCATGTAAATGTATTGAACGGTAATTGTATATACTGTTGCCCCATTGACGCAGAACGTTGCAGGCGTGATATTTCCAACCGGCAAGTGTCCCGACTGATGAGTGATAATAAACGAAGATCCTCCACCCGAAATATTATAACCGGCTGCAGGAATAATATTGGTAAAACTACCTGCATTCACTGTGACAGCAATTTTAGTGTAACAGTTACTGTAAGGTATAGTACCTAGAAATGAATGGCAGCAATATCCTGCATTCACACTATTTTGAAAGATTTGGTTGTCCAGACTGTCACAACTGCAGGGAGACGGCACTTTACATTCTCTGACAAGAGTCTTTTTGCAGTCCGTTAGAATATTACCGCTGAGATCATAGAAATTAATGTTGTAAGATATTGGGCTACTAAAATTATTCATGCAGAAATGTCCCGGATTAACTGAACCAGAAGGAAAGTTTCCTCCTGTGGGACTAAAACAAATTCCACCATTCACCGGACTAACGGTCCATCCGCTGTTAGCAACATAATTGATAAAATTACCATTGGCTGAAGTCACACAGATTTTAGAGAAGCATGCGGACTTTTTACTGAATGCAGTAAGATTCCAGCAGCATCCGACATTTCCGAAAGCCAGGAGATTGGCCTGGGTACTGTCGCAACAATCAGGTTTGGGGGTACCGTCATCCGGGCAATAAAACCGAAAACCCGTATTACAACTATCTGTCTTATTCTGAATAACACGCAGATAATGCACATTAATCGTTACTGGATTTGTAAAACCTGTAAGACAAAAGGCCACTGGCGTAATGGCTCCGGTTGGAATAAATCCTGAAATATGACTTAAAGTTATACTCTGTGCGTTTGTTGATACAATACTAAAACCTGATGATGGCACTATATTGTTAATTGAGCCACTGTTGACAGTCAGCGTCAAACGGTTGAAATATCCGGACTTATAATTATTGGTTCTTAAAAAATAGCAACACGAGGGTGGAGAGGTGTGTTGAAGCTCCAGATAACTTTGTGTAGAATCACATCCTGGTGCGGATTGGGAACAAGTATACACATACTGATATTTGCAGGAATCTTTAACGCCGTTTTTTTCATAATAGTAATAAACAGTAATGGTGTATTTATCTGCATTGGCAATACAAAATCCTGCAGCCGAGAAGAATCCCGTTGGAAGATGACCAGATCCGTGGGATAATTCAAGACTCTGCTGGGTCATTGAAACCACTTTCCATCCAGCGCGTCCATTGACTGAGACATTGGAAAGCGAGCCGTTATTGGTAAGTAGTTTTATTCCGGTAAAACATTCTGAAGAATTAATCTCTCCCTGAATTTCATAGCAACAGCTATTTTGAGATTGTCCGACTTTCACCACATAATTCTTATTGAATACCGAACATTCACAAGGCCGGGACTTTACACAGATCGTGTCTATACATGAGCTTTTACAAATCTCTTCTTCAACATCAAGCCTTATGACATAACAGCCCGGCGTTGCAAAAACCAAATTCAGGCTGTCTTCATTTGAATTGGTATATGTTATATTGTCCAGCGTATAAGTCCATGTTTTCCTTGTCTTTGGACCACCGTTACCTTTATACTTCAATTTGATATTATCACCGATGTATGCGTTACGGTCAAAGTTTATACCGCAATCCAGCTGACATTTGAATTGCGTACAAACTGTATCATAACAAAATCCGTTATACAGCACGGCACAGTAACAGTCTTCCCTCGGGGGAGCAAAACACGACACAGTAGACACCAATGTGTTGGTGTTACACTCAAACCAGCGATAAGAAATTACTGGCGGCGATGCACAGAGCTGGCTATACTGGCTATATACATTACCTTTAAAAGGAGGAAAGACTTTGATCCGAAAAAAAGATTGTAATCCTGGATTTTTACAATAAGCATCTTCCAGACCGAGTAAGGCAATTGTCTGGCTTACGGTGGGACATATGCTTACAATGGTTGAATTGCCCGCACTGCGAAATGTTTTTACGCCTGTCGTATCGCGAATCATAAAAATGTAAGGTGGTGTGCCCGCAAAGTCAATACGCAAGCCAAGACAGTTATTCAGACAAACAGAATCAGTCCTTAGAACAAATCTGGCAGTAGGGAGTGGCCTTACAAAGACATTGACTATGCAGGTCTCAGGAGGCGCACCGGGTTCCTGCGTGATCAAAGTGATGGTGCAGTTTCCTGAATTTAAAAAGCATGCTTCATGCGGATTTTTTGAATTGGGATTCGTAATTGTGCCACAACTGATTGTCCATATGTAGGAGGCATTGTCTGAATTGTTACCTATGTATTGTACGGGAACACAGTCATTCAGGCATACTGTATCGGATACCTGGATACAAGATCCCTGGCCAATACCAAAATTTAAGATTAATAAATTGGAGAGGAGAATGAGGAAAAGTAACCTATTTTTCATATCACTGATTTTAATTAAATCAAACAATCAAGTTGCCCTGAAAGAATATGTGGTTAATTCCTCCTCAAATATAACATAAATTAATGAAACAAAAAAAAAGAGCCCCCGGCATGGTGTCCGGAGGCTCCTGGTTTTGATTATTAAATGTCTCTTATTCTACTACTATCATCTTCTTGGTCGCCGTATTGTGGGCCGCATCCAGCTGATAGTACAGCACTCCGCCGGCACCCAGCTCCTCACGACTCACCTGGTAATGATTCATGCCTTTGCTTCCATTCAGTGAATACACACGAAGTACCTTGCCCGTTACATCGTATACCGTCAGCTTCACTGCTCCACTCTCGGGCAGACGGTAGCTGATCGTCGTCACCTTGTTGAATGGATTCGGTTCGTTCTGATACAACTCAAAGATTCCTGTGGTCTGCTCTGTATTTCCATTGCGGGCCTGCATCACCACATCCATTACTTCGCCACGGCTATTGTACGCCTGTGCGGGTGTAACTTCACTGCCGATCATCATCGCATGGCTCAGTATGCCGTTGCGCAATACCCGGAATTTTAACCTGAATAATACCTCCTGGCGGCCTGCACTCTCTCCTTTGTTGGAGTTCCAGCTCGTCGTCAGTATCCCTTTATCCACATACCGCTCACCGAAGTTTGTCTCATTCACCGTCAGCTTCGAACTCTCAATGCCGACATACGACAGCATGCTGTTGTCAAACTTCAGACTGAACTGGTATCCTTCGATCTGTTCAAAGTTTATGCCCCGGAAGTTCACGATCACCTCCTGACCTGCCTGCAAGTCCATTTCATCCACTTCCAGCCTCAGACTCTGATTCGTCCGCTCCTCGATCTTGCCCGCATTCTTCGCTCGCGCATTCGTCGTCACATCCCCTAACTTGATCGCCATAAACGAACTCGTCTTTGACTCATCAACCTGGGTCTGGCTAAAATGTATATCCTCCGTTCTCGGTGCTTCAAATGGATAGTCCGGATTCGCAAACTTGTACGTCATCGGCACAAAGGTCCATGACTTCACCTTGCTGAACTCACTGATCGTACCCAGTATCAGCTTCCGGATCTCCGCGATGTCCGCTGAACTGATACTCCGGCTGTTGTTCACATCCGCAGCGATCAGCTTGTAGGGCGTCGCCAGTGCCTCCTTACCCAGGATGTGCTTCTGTATCGCCACAATGTCCTGCGTACTCACCCCGTTCAACGGGTCGTCATTACGCTCAGGCTCTACAATATACTGCATCCGCAGATCCAGATCTCCAAAACTATATGGGCTGCCGATCTTCTGCACCATCATCGTGCCATTCATATACAACCGCATATCCACCGGACTGGCCTCCTCATTCTTCTCCGTCATCACCTGACCGCTGATACGTCCTTTCGCAGAGCCTACATTCGGACACAGGTTGTTATCCTGGATGATGATGATCGTCTTGCAGTAATCCTTGTTGCCCTCTTCGTCCTCAACCCACATCTCTACATTCACGATCAGCTCATCATTGACTTTCTTGTCAATGAAATCCTGACAACAGATCCTGATGCTCGTCTTGTTCGGATCTCCGTCAAAGTAAAACTTCAACTTATCCTGAGACGTGCAGTTGTCATAACTGCCACGGTCCAGATCCTTCGCCCAGATATCGATACAGCCACTCGTCGGCATCGGTACCGTAATCACTCCCGTCGCACAATATGGCGTTGGTGCCTTGCAGTCCCGGATTGTGAATAACTGGCAACATACGCCCACATTGCCACAACCGTCCTCTACAAACCAGCAGATCTTATGCACACCGACCGGATATTTACCACTCGCATTGAATGGATTGTGCCTATCATCCGCATATGGATTATGGCTGTACTCAACAGTATCTCCTTTGGCATATCCTGTTTTGGTCAAGGTGCCTACTCTTGTATCATACCCGCCGTGCACACCCTTGCCATCATTATACAAGTCAACTTTATATTCCCAGCTTAACCAATCCTGAGGTGTACAATTATCTGTGGCGCTTGCTGTAAGACTAATATGACCATAACATACTTTTTCCTTGTCATTCAGAACAGCAGGTTCGCAATCCCCAACTACACATTCCACCACCGGTTTATTCTTATCTCTCACCTTGATCACCTGCAGCGCTGTCCATCTTCCATTGCTCGCACTGATGAATGGATCATACTGACACCAGTCGATCACCGTCCAGGTACGCAGTATCTTATAGCACGCGTCAGGCTCGATGTTAAAGATCTCATCCTTGTATTCAATCGATATCAACGCACAATTGTCATCCGCTCCGTTGACCACCTGTGGTCTGCCAAGCTGTGGATTGTCAGGACTTACGTCCGCACCACAACCATCCAGCGTCACCGGCGTAGCCGTACAGATACCATTCGGCCAGATCAGGTCCGTATACTTCGCATCATTGCAATGGCTGTCATCTACAATAAACGGATCACAGTCTACCACCCAGATCGTCTGGATCGCCGATACGTTCAGATTATTGGGTCCTACCGTGGAGATCACCCGCTGAATCTGTCCCTGACCACATTCCCGCAGGTCATTCACCGTGATCGTCACATTTGGCGTGCCGCACGAGTTGATCACATATCCGTCAAAACCCCACACCAGCTCATACTTCGTATCCGGGTGTGCTGTATCAAAATATACATTGTAATAATCACATGCCTGATTCGGCGCTGGCTTTGGCACTGTGTTTGTCGCAACGTACCCGGGATACCCGGTGTACACATTACGCTGGCAATACTTCGCACATACGATATCCTGTGTCACCACCTTCCTCCGGTTCGTCAGATCCGTCACCACCTTACCAAACGTGGCATCGTTCGGATTGCTCAGCTTCGTCACATCAAACCAGAAGCTGCAACTCACCACGATATTCGGTGGCGCAATCACTGTAGGCACTGACTTGTTCTGTACTTCAACCTCTACCATGCAATCCGAAAATCTTCCGTTCAGCACGCTGGACGTCGAGGTCATCCTGTTCGGTGCCACAGGGCCCGCCCCAGGATCTACATCAAACACGCGCAACACGACCATCACCCGCGTCCCTACATCCGCACAGCAGAAATAGCTGCAGTCATCAAAATAAATCTGATTGCCCGCAAGCACCGCATTGTCATCACCGTTGATACCATTGCATGCATTTACGTTGTTCGCATTCGATCCGTTGTTCGTGCCCAACAGCTCGCTCATGCGGATCATCTTGAACCATACATGGGGCTGGCAGTTGTCATACGAGCCCTCATCCAGGTCACCCGCACAGATCTTCGCAATATTCTCGTTAGGGCTTTGATTACCCACTACACTCACCGTCGTATATGTGCGACATACCGCCTGCGGTGGCACACGGTCCACAACATTCAGCACCACACGCTTCTTCGTGATATTGCCGCAACAGTCCGTAGCGACGATATACCCATTGTATATTCCTTCCGGCATATTCAGTACAACATAGCCGTCCGTCTCATTACCCGTGATCGTACCATAATCTGTCTCCACTCCGTAATGAAGTGTATTCGAACAGTTGTCCAGCAACCATGGCTTCGGTACTTCCCACCGTCCCGTGCAGTTGAATGATTCCATATTCACCCGCGCACTGTCAGGGTAGATCACCTGAGGACCTTCAAGATCCGCGACCTTGATGATCTGGTTATGACCTCCAATGGTAGACGTACACCAGTCTAATACTGTCCACTGACGCAATACCTTATAACATCCTACTGGTCCCGCATCGCAGCCAGGTGTGGCTTGATCAAGTACTACATCATCATATACCATATTCAGATTGCGACATATGCCCGCTCCGCTTGGCTTGCCCGTTCCCAGCCACATCACATGTCGGTTCGGACCCCAGCACAACGGATTCTGTGGACTCCACTGACGATGCTGTGGATAATACACAGGTTCAGGGCTCGGATGACCGTATGTGCTCAGGTTCGTGCTGTCATCAAGACAATTCCAACCCAGCACCCGCGGTAGCCTCCGGTTCGGATATATGTCCGGTTGTCCAACATTCGCCCGCCAGTACGCACTGTCAAGGATATATCCATCCACACACTCCGGATAATCGCTCATGTGCGGACTTACATCTTTATTCCTATTGACCTTCTCATCGCATCGCAATGCAGGTAAATCGATATTGTCGTAGTTCCTCGGAACTTCTACATCAAACATATCCCCTAAGCGTACCGTGATCCGCTGTACACAGCTCGAACGGTTGCCATACGCATCCACCGCCGTCCAGGTCCTGATGATCAGCTCCTGATAGCCCGCAGCGCAGCTGCCCTGTGTCGCATCATCCCGGTAACTCAGGCTGTAACCCCCGCAGTTCTCTGTCACCACCGGCGTACCTGTATTCGCAGGAATAGGCTCTACCGCACAGCTGATGCTCACACTGCTCACACAACTGATCACCGGCGCCAGCTTATCTTCTACCGTAGCGTGGCTCCAGCAACTGTTGCCCGTAGCCGTATCCACAATCGTGATCTTCAGCTCCTTGCCAATATCACGGCTGTCTAGCTGTACCCCCGGTGTGTTCGGATCCCGGTCGATCAATGCGCCGCCAATCCACAACTGTATCCGCACGACATATTCTTCATAACACTTGTACGGACCTCCCGTCAACACCATGTCCGGTGTCACCGTAGCACGACAGTTCTGGTCCAGGCTGATCTGTATCTGATCCTCACATGCCAGCGCATTCGTCGCATTCTGATAACCCAACACCGTAATCTTCGAACAACAACGGCTTACATTACCACTGGCATCCATCGCCATGTAACACACCGTATGCACGCCCTTGTGGATAAACTTACCACTGCCATATTTTACCGTATCCTCCGCTATCACCATCGTCACCCCGCAGTTATCTGTCGCCGTCGGAACATAGTACAGCCTTCCGTCACATTCTCCTGGCTGAAGGTTGATCGTCACATCCTTACAACTAATCACCGGCCGGATCGTATCCACTACCGTCACGGTAGCAACACACGTGTTGGTATTACCGCACGGATCCGTCACCACCAATGTCACCGCGTTCGCCCCAAGGTTGCGACACGTGAAACTGCTCGGAACAGCGCTCAGGCGCCCTCCTACACTGCCATTGTCAATAAGACTCGGATTCAGCGTCGCATTACCACTATTATCTATATAGATCGTCGCATCCTTACACAGCGCTCGCGCGGCAGGAAGTACACTGATCTTGAAATTCATCACAGGACCACTACAGCTCACCCCATTGAGCGTGATCACCGGCGTCACCGTAAACATCTCTGTCACCGTCGCCGCCGTCGCGTTCATCGTCATAAACATCGGTATACTGTCAACTCCGCTCAATGGCGCTAGTCCGATCGCAATACCCGTCCGCGTCCAGTTATATTTAATGCCCGCGCCCGTATAACTTCCTGCAAAATAAAAGGCAGGAACCTTGATACCACTGCAATAACTCGTATCCCGAACCTGGAATACATTCGGCGTAGGCAATACCGTAATCAAAAATGTATCCGGCGTGCCTACACAGCTGTCGCCAACACTGATAAACACACTCAGCGTAATGATCGTATCAATACGCGGTACAAACCCAGGGTTGATTGTCGTGAAGCCTGGTATGTTGCCCGTGCCGCTCGTAGGGATCGTCGTACCACTATTACCTGCTCCTCCAACTGTTGTCTTCCGCCAACGCTGTGTTGTCACCGTACAATTACTGTTCAGCGTAAAGCCCGGTAATGTCTGATTCGCACAATACGTCACATCCGGTAAAGCTACAATCACCGGCATCGGTACACTCTTTACGATAAACTTCATCGGCGTGCCAAAACAACTGTCCGTACTTCCCGCAATCGGGTAGATCGGTGTCGTAATAATTGTATCCGTCAGAATCAAACAGCTCGGTGGCGCATTCACGATCGTCAGCTTAGGCAGATTGCCCGTGCCGCTTGATGCCAGTCCAGGCAAATTGGTACCCCCAGGACCTGGCTTCTTCACCCATCGGTAGATCGTCTGCGCCGTGCAGTTGCCACTGAACGCCGGTGGCGTCCACATCTGCCCGTTACACATACTCGTGTCCCGGATCTGATTCGCAGTAGGCGTAGGAGCCGTCCTAATTAAAAATGTATCCACAACACCCGCACAATTGCCGCGAGTATTAAATGGCGTAACAAAAATTGTATCGGTCAATATGCCACAACCCGTATTCGTTGCAGTAAATACGGGAATATTTCCTGATCCGCTGGCAGCTATGGTCGTCGCAGCTCCACCCACCGCACTTGTCTTCCTCCAGGTGAAGCTCACCATCCCCACAGGTGTGCCACTAAACACATAGCCCGGATGAACTCGGCCCGCACATGTGTTCGTATCACGCGTCGCCGTCACTGTACCCAAGGCATTGATCTGTACGTTCTGCGTCATCTTCTGGATACATCCAGGATTCGTCAGGTTCACACTGTCCGCATCAAAATTGCCCATCACCACATGACTGCCAACACTTAGATTGGCCGGTATAAGTTGTGTTGCGGTAATTCCATCAACCATATACGTACTGGTGCCGCCCACAGGCAGGTTCGTGCCGTTACCCAAAAATCCTTTGGTCATCAACGTCACAGCTGGCGCACTCTTGCAATACGCTGTATCCAGACTCATAAAGGTCGGATTCGGATAATAACACGTAGACCCTATACTCAACGTAGAGGTCCCGTTCGTCACCGTCACACTAAAACCTAGTGAGTCCACGTGTATTCCATTCAATATATAATTCCCGCTACCCGCAGGACTCTCTGTCAATACCGTATTGATGGGTATCAGCACAGGCGCCGCGGGTGGTGGTGGACTCGTCGTAAGGTAGAGCCCGCTGTTCGACACCAGCGTCCACGTCTGACCACTACCGGCGGTAACTTTCACTTGTTCATCAAATTGTCCATTTTGCAATGTCGTCGCGTTATTCTTGCACACGCATGGATCCGCTATGATTGTACCCGAGTTACACGTCCCCGGACCATTCAGCACAACACTGCCCGTAGCTGTACAGCCATTGCCACTGGTCACCGTAACACTGTAATTACCAACCTTCAATCCCGTAGGATCCTCCAAGATCGACGTATATCCTCCAGGACCAGTCCAGGAATAACTCACCGGCGCAATACCGCCAGTCACCGTCATATTGATAGACCCATCCAATGAGGTACAGGTCGTAGGCTCAACCTTTGTGAAACTCAACGTTGGCGGATTGATGATCGACACCAATGACGACGCAGTCGCCGTACAGCCGCTGCTGTTGGTCACCGTAACCGTGTACGTGCTGCTCACCATAGGTGCCACAACGATACTCGTCGTCGTCTCGCCCGTACTCCAAAGGTACGTGCCGCCGCCCGTTCCCGTTAACGTAGCCGTCTTGCCCAAACACAAATTCTGACTGCTCGGCGTAATTCCAGCCGTAGGTAACGAATTGATCGTAACTAATCTTGATACGACTGCAGTACATCCATTGGTACCAGTTACTGTCACAGTATATGTTGTGGCGACAACAGGGGATTTGGTGATGGATACACTTGTCTCACCCGTACTCCACAGGTAAGTACCACCGCCGCTTGCCGTCAAAGTAATAGACTTACCGATACATACTGAAGCAGGGTTCGGTGTAATATCCGCATTCGGTAATGGAAGAACTGTAACTGTATTCGTCCCTGACGCAGTACAAGTGTTTACATCTGTTACAGTAACCGTATAAGTTGTTGTAAGCGTTGGTGATTTTGTAATGGATGCTGTATTATCACCGGTATTCCATGAATAACTTATTCCTCCCGATGCAGTAATCGTAATTGAATTTCCTGAACATATTGAAGGATTAACAGGATTAAAACCAACATTAGGCGCTGGAATGATGAATACCGTATCACAAGTAATAATCAAACATCCATCACCCGTAGTCAAGGTGTCTGAATAAATGGTAGTTACGGTTGGATTCTTCGTAATAGAGCTTGTGGTTTCGCCTGTATTCCATTTATGTGTTACGCCTCCACTGACTGATATTGTCACAGATGCTCCACTACATATTTTTTTATCGTTTGGTATTCCCGAATTTTCAGTAACTGTGGTAACAATATTCGTTACGCCAGTAAATTCATCAGCACCAATATCCGGATTTTTAGCAGATCGGGTCATGCAGTCAATGTCATTAGGGACGGCAGTTAATCCTTTAGCCGTTTGATTGAGACAAGCATTGGCGGCAGAAGAAGTTAGGTGTAGATCTGTAGTAGAAACGAATGTTGGAAGCAGGTTCACAGAAAATAAATCCTTTCCAGTTTCAGTCCTCCAGTCAGCTAGTGTGAGCCTTGAAGTACCGGCCACTACACCACCTGTAATGCCTAATGTATAAGTTCCAGGACCAGCGCCATTGCAAAACAAAGCATTATTATCACAGATTGTTCCGGCATAATTTCCAACTGTTGAACTATATCCCAGTGCTATTGATGCGAACCTTAGCGTCGCACTTGTATTTCCAATTTGTGTATTTGTAAAAATATTGTTTCTGACATCCAAATTAGATGGCACTGTGGCACTGGTAAATCCTAGACAGGCTGATGTTTGGCTAGCTGCGCTAGTACCAGTTATCGCACCCTGCATATTTACTGTATTATGGTAAATCTGAATATTACCTGTGCCTCCACCTACAACGATACCAATACCAATATCACCGGCTGTACTATTGGCATTTACGCCTGAGATCATATTATTGCTCACCAGATTCGTACCTGAATTGGCAGCACCCAAACCAATACCCACAGCAGAAAAGGTACCTGAATTGGTGATAGATCCAATAATATTATTTTTGATTGTAACATTGGTACATTCATTAGTTCCTGGGGACGTAGCACTAAAACCAGAGTTGGAAAATCCAACATTGATTCCCACGACATCCGGAGAAGAAGCTAATTTCATTTCTGAAATATTATTTCCAGATACATCAAGTACATTTTCAAATCCTGCTATTATACCTGTTGACTGAACGTTTGATGGACTTGGGGTATTAATATCGTTCAGATTAAAAATATTATTCTGATTTTTAATCCCAGCAGATTGACCTATTGAAATGATACCAAACTGACTTTGTTTAATGTTATTATTTATGATTGAAATATTATTATTCATAAATCCCAAGGTCGTAGCACTGATTGTTGAACTTCCCGAACCGATACCTACCAAGGTTGTGCTTGGTGCATTACCGGTAATGTTACAGTTTAGAATATTAATATTACTGGGAGAATTAATAGTTGAACCAACCTGGGACCATTGTATCCAGACAACAGCTGAAGTAGTGCTGGTACTATTATTCATTAATGTTAGATTTCTTGAAGCCTGTGTTTTGGGACACACAGAATTTACAGTATTACTGTTGCTTCCATCCAGTGTAATATAATCTGCTCCATCAAAAAGTATAATCGCTGATGCGGATGTTCCTGAAAAAACAGGGTTTTTGCCAGCCAAGGGTTTAATGGTCAGCGGAATGGCACTGGTCGCATTGATGTTTTTAAATGTGATGGGATATGTTTCAGTTCCGTAGGTATCATCAATGAGTGTAAAAGTTACCGGACCAGAAAGGCAGCCCACATTGTAAGCTGCAGCAGCTGCGGTTAATGTAGCGTAACTTCCTCCGGCTCCTACAGTGTAATTTCCACTAAGAATAGGATTTACAGTGATGGAATTAGGTACAGCTGGAGGTGTTATAATAGTATTGACATCAGTGGCTACTACTCCAGCAGGATTAGACCCAATATTAGTTGGGGCCACAACATCTTGTGCTATGATGTAGTAGTCAATTACATCACCAAATGATACGCCTCCCAAGGTAGATACCACAATAGTGAAATTCCAAAAGCCATTTTTTGAAGTTCCACTAATCAATGTTCCAGGTTGTGACACCCAACTACCTGCATTCTTTCTGTAGTAAATTCTTGGAACTAAAGATCCTGTGATTGGCACACCGGATACATCGATGATATTTACATTGGATAATAAATAGTCGCTTGTACCACAGGCAGATACTAGTGGAGTATAGTTAATTGTTGGCGGTAAAACATCCAAAGGCACACCATCAAACTCATCTGCTCCAATATCAGGGAGAACACCACCACCATTTATTGATCCTGGAGGACCAGGTCTTACTTGTTTATCATAGTCATCCGTGATTCCAGTTATAGCAATTCCACCAGACTCAATTACGGTCGGTATAACACCCATATTGAGATGCAGGTCATTGGCAGGATTAGTATACGTGACTGATATTCCTGAATAACTTAATGCATCGCAAGCCGAAGCTGTCTTCCATCCTGCAAAAGTCTGTGCCGTAGTCCACCAACCAATATTAGCCGCAGCAGCATTTAATACATTATAGTTGGAAGCCCCTGCACCCCATCCGGTTGTACTAACCGTTGCATTATAATTATTTCCAATTGCATAATTGACATTATTCGCTCCGGTTCTGGCATTGTCAAAAATATTGTTTCGGATATCAACAGTTACTGTACGCGTAGTAGCTGTAAAATCTCCTCTCAGAAAACCAAACGTTGGCTGAGCATTACCGGCTGCAGTCATGCCATCAATTCTTATTGAATTAAAATATACCTGAGTTACCGGATTAGGACTTGAACCATAGTTTCCCCATATTCCGACAAACGCTGTATTCGTAGTCTGCCCGGTACCAAGAGAAATCATGTTGTTAAAAATTGTTACTGCGGTTGTACCGGATCGAATGGTTATTCCAGCTGCTACACCAGGTGCTGTTGTTGATGTTGCAGTACTGGCATTGGTAATATCATAAATCTTGTTATAGCTAATTAATGGTGTAGTTGCATTGGCTATTGATATACCCGTAATTACAGTACTAACTGCACCGGTATTTAAACCGTTAATCCCAAAAATCAAATTATTTGAAACAACTGAATTAGTACCTGGAAAAATGTGTATTCCACATCCTGCAGTTAAACCGGATGTTGCACTTGTTAAAGCTGAGTTTGTATTAATAAATTTTACAGTATTACCTGTAATGGTTTGAACGGTAGTTGCGCCAGCTGTAGTGCTTGTAAAAATTCCACGTGCATTACCTGTACCGGAACCGTTTGAAGTGAAATTCTGTATCGTATTGTTTGTATAATTACCGGATGTCGGTACAGAAGTTGCATTGATACCTATTGCAACGGTTGCTCCTGTTGAAGTTCCGAAAGTTCCGGCAACCATGTTATTGGCTGTCGCATTTCCTATGGTATTATTATTAACTGTCAATGAAAGTGCAGCAGCTGAGACGGTTATTCCAAATACTGCAGTGGCAACTGATGCGGTTGTACTGGTAGAGTTAAATCCACCCATGACATTGTTTTGTATGTTCATTGTACCTGTTGAACCGGCGTTGATTCCCACAATCGCACCCGTTGCAGCTGAAGGAATTGCAACCAATGAGCCTGTTCCGGCTGCTACGCCAATAGTGTTGCCCGTAATTGTACCTACCAGTGCATCACCTCCGAGAAGTGCTATTCCACAGAGAACACCAGATCCAGTAGAGGTGCCGCTGGATGTAGTGTTGCTGATACTTGCAATGGTATTACCCTGTATTGAAGTTGGCGCTCCTGTTCCTGTGGAGACACTGATTCCCACGAATGTTGTAGCCACCGTACTGCTTAAAGTATAAACTCCGGTGCCCGCTGCATTCGCATATCCAATCGTATTTCCGGAAATTAGTGTATTGTTAATGTTGACGCTGGCCAACTGGATTGCGACGTTGGCAGCAGCAGTAGTTTGTGTTCTGGTTGCTGTTTGATAAAATTTACTATTCATGATCTGCCAGTCCGTACAACCCGAAGTCATGTAAATAGCGTTGGATTGTACCGCTACGTTGAAGAAATCAAAGAACTCGCACTGATCTATAACAATATTGCTGTTATACAAAGTTGAGTTGGTCGTCGTACCGTTGCCGTAAAAACATTTAGCAGGCAGATTGCTGCCGCTGGGGCCAAACTTGCATTTTAGAAAAGTATTGTTGTCGTTACCTGTGTTAATTGCACCTGCTCCAATCCAAACGTTACCACCGTTTGTACCAGTCGCCATCGTGGAAGCACCATTAATGCTAATATTTGTAAACAAGTTAGAAGTTGCATCTGCCTGTAACCTAACAGTACTGGTGCCTGAGGTTGCTGATACGGTGGTATTATCCAGCGTTAGACTGTTTCCTCCGGAGTTTAAACCATTAAACGTTACATTGTCAGCTCCATTTAGATCAATCATTGGAACTCCCGCATTAATTGCGCCACTTATAACTCTGGCAGCTCCGCCAGATGGTTGAATGAGAATGGATGCATAGTCTGCAGAACCAGTACCGCTGGCATTCAATACAGCACCCGTGGCTGGTTCTGTAGTATTTGCTACGACATTGATCGTTATAGTCCCTGTATGGGTTCCTGCGTTGATCGCTACAAATGCATCTGTTAAAGTAGTGTAACTGGCATTGAGGGTCCCGCCTGTAGCGGTTAGATTAATCTGCGCATTGACATTCCAATGGCTGATTAAAAATAAGACAATGGACAATAATCCACCGAATAAGCTTTGGCTTGAATACTTGTTCATACCTGAGGTTGGTTATAATGCTTCAATCTTTTTATAACACACTAATAACCAAACACTAACAAATAATAAAATTTGATAATGTATTGATTATTAACTAGTTATAGACGTAAAGATACATTGGATTTTTTTAGATTTGGGTATACTTCACAAATAATTTCATTCTATTTTAAACTCACATTTTTAACTTTAAGAAATAAATCTTTAATTATTAACTGTCGGATTTTTCCATGCACCCTTCGCACTTCACTGAAAGTACTAATTATAATTAACCTCAGATTACTAAAAGTTAAGCATTTCAAAAGCTTGCTTTAAGTTGCCATCTATCTCGATGTAGCTCTTCCTGCACAAAAACAAAAGCCCCCGTGATCGGAGGCTTTCGTTTCTAATTATTAATTTTTTATCTAATGGCTTATTCCACAATCACCATCCTTCTGGTCGCCGTATTATTGGCTCCGTCAAGTTGGTAGTAAAGAACGCCGTTTGCGTTGTTCAGTTCGGATTTGTTAACAGTATAAGAATTTAAGCCTTTCTGGCCGTTCAATGAATATACTCTAACAACCTTTCCTGTAACATCGTAAACAGTCAGTTTTACAGCGCTTGCTTCAGGTAATCTATAGCTGATGACAGTCTGCTTGGCAAATGGGTTGGGCTCGTTTTGGTATAGTTCGAATACTTCACTAGCTACTACACCGCGATCTGTGCGAACTCCCAGTTTAACATCTTTAACATCTGAAAGATTATTGTAGGCTTCGGCAGAAGTTACATCACTGTTGATAGCGAACACTTGACTTGCTTTAACTCGCTTATTGGCTTTGAAAATCAAACTGAATAAAACTTCACTCTTTCCAAAACTTGCAACTTCCTGAGCGTCCCAGCTTGTTGTAATAATACCCTGGTTTAATCTGTTAATTCCAAAGTTAGATTCATCCGTATTCAGTACACCAGCTTCCATTCCTTCAAAACTTAATGCAGAAGCATCAAACCTTAACGTAAACTGGTAACCAATAATATTGTCGAAATCACTTGATTTGAAATCAACTTTATATGTTCCGCCTGCATCCAGGTTTTTCTCATCAATTTCGAAGCTCAGAATTCCTTTCGTTCTGGTCTTGCCTGAATTCAAATTGCTAGCCTTGGCATCCTGCGTAACATCACCCATTTTAACGGCCACGAATGGTACATCCTTAGTTTCCTTTGCAGCTCCGAAGTTTACATTTTGCTCTCTTGGAGCGCCAAATGGATTCGAAGGATCAGTGAAAGTGTAAGCAGATGGAACAAATGTCCATGACTTAACCACCCTGAATTCAGGAACTATTCCCAGGATCAGCCTTCTCATCTCAGCAATATCAGAGGCTGTAATGGAGCGGCTGCTGTTAACATCTGCAGCAAGCAATAGGTAAGGGTCTGTGATCATTTCTTTGCCCAGAATATGACGCTGAATAACCGTAATATCCTTGGTACTTACACCATTGAGCGGATCATCATTGCGGTATGGCTTAACAACATAAGAAGATTGCAATGGAAGATCAAGGAATGTATAAGGTCCACCAGATGCAGTCTTCATCATATTAGAACCATTGTAGAGTTGCACTTCTACCGGATTGGTCAGATCGCCACGATTGGTTTTTAACTCACCTGTAATCTTTCCAAATGATCCGGTATTCGGACAGATATCGAGGTTGTCTTGTACAATGACTACAGTCTTACAGTAGTCTTTGTTGCCTTCGTCATCTTCTACCCACATTTCAACATCAACTCTCAGTTCATCATTTGCTTTTTTATCAATGAAATCCTGGCAGCAGATACGGATACTCGGTTTGTTAGGATCGCCATCGAAGTAGAACTTCAGGTTCTCCTTGGCAGTACAGTTGTCATATGAACCATGATCCAGATCCTTAGCCCAGATGTCAATACATCCGGTTGCAGGCATTGGAACAGTGA
>JAIBCI010000084.1 GCA_019694255.1 Saprospiraceae bacterium | reverse complement strand
AAAAATATTTTATTAGATCCTATTCCAGATGACGGCTTGTCGAAATAGTTCTGTTGCCTCCAATAGTAGTGCGAACTTTTACTCTATCAAGATCAGCGAATTTTCGGGATAACGCACCTCTGTCAAAAACAAGGCTTGCGCCGGTACGCTCCAGCTTTTGGGTAGTTGTTGACGTGAGTTCAATGCAGACTTTATTTGATCAAGCGCAATGCGTCCGGAGGCGTAATTTAGACATGCACCGACACAAAGTCTGACCATTCCTCTGAGAAAACGATTGGCTGCGATATGATATTCAAATTTGTCTGAAGCTGGATGCATCCATCTGGATTCCGTAATGATGCATCGGAAATGACTCAGGCCAGAATTTGATTTGGTCAACGATTCGAAGTTTTCTTCTGCCGAGATGAGGTCTGCAACCTCCTGCAATTTGGTTAAAAGTGTTGCGTTGAGTTGATGATAAAGAAAACTTCGCTCCCGAAGGAACGGGTTCTTCCGGGTATGTATATAATAAATATACTTCCTATAATAGGCGTTGTATCTGGCGTGAAAATCATCTTGTACTTTGTACAGATGTTGAACAGCAATATCGTGCGGAAGCGTTGCATTTAATTGGTAAACGTTAATTTTATGTAATTCAGATTGTTCGATATCAATATGAGCCATGTAATGCAAAGCATGCACGCCGGTATCCGTTCGGCCGCAGCCTGTCACCTTGGTCTCCCTTCCTAATAGCCTTCCAAGGCTCTCTTGTATTTTTTCCTGAATACTCAACTGACCCGGCTGTATCTGCCAACCGGAATATGCACTGCCATCATAAGCCAATTCAATCGCGATTCTCAAAACTTTGTAATAAAAAAGGGCAAGATATAATCCTGCCCTTTGATGTATTAAATTATTTACGCTTATCCAATAATGGAGTTGTCACGAGCGCTGCTATGCGCGTACATTAATGCGCCGCCAGCCAACGCAATGTCCTTAAGAAACATGCCTGTACCAACCTGGTCGCTATTCATGAATCCTTTTAAGTGCAATAGAAATACTGCAAGAAGAAGGAATAAACAGAGCAGAACAGCAGCAAGTTTGTCATATTTGCCAATAAAGACGCTGATGGCAAAAAGTATCAAGCAAGCTCCGGTGAAATAAATCACAGCGATACCGCCAAAAGGTGCCGCTGCAGCCATGTTTTCAGCACCCATAAAGTGAAAGATACCAAAGACCAGCATGGGGATGGCATAGAGGTACTTACCTAGACCAGTAATTGCATTCATAATAAAATTTGGTTTTGTTTGAAAATAATTAACGCTGCAATTTAATTAATTTCAATTCGATCCCATTGTATGTGAACTATAATATATAATAAAAAAAAGTTTTATTTTACATATTAAAAATAATATGCAAGTGTAGATTGTTTATAAAAAGTAGTTTATGCAGACTTACTGTGACCTGAGTTGCCGAGCCTCAAACGGACGTATTCACCGTTAATCAATAGTTTTTTATGGCGAACGTCAGTTTTAAGTTCAAACATAGGCTCTCTGAGTACAGTCTCACAGATACTTCGAAGTCCCCGGGCACCCAGCTTGCTTTCCATAGCAGCATCCGCCATCGCTTCCAATGCATCCTGGCTGAAACTCAATTCAATGCCATCGAGCGCCATCAGTTTTGTGTACTGTTTGAGCAAAGCATTACGGGGCTTGGTCAGAATTTCAATAAGCGCCTGACGATCAAGTTCCTGAAGGTATGCAATCACAGGCAGGCGGCCCAATAGTTCAGGTATCAGACCAAATTTTTTCAAGTCCTGATGGGTAACCATTGAAAGTATGTTTTCCTGTTTGACCTCGGTATGGCGCGATTGCTGGTAGCCGATGACACTGGAATTGACGCGACGGCTGATGATTTTTTCAAGGCCGTCAAAGGCGCCGCCACAGAAAAACAAAATATCCTTGGTGTTGACCTTGATAAAGGACTGTTCAGGATGTTTTCTTCCCCCCGCAGGCGGAACATTGACATCCGCTCCTTCAAGCATTTTGAGCATGCCCTGCTGAACGCCTTCACCACTTACGTCACGCGTAATGGATGGATTATCGCTTTTGCGTGCAATTTTATCGATCTCATCAATATAAATGATACCGATCTCCGCCGCTTCTACATTGTAATTGCAGGACTGGAGCAGGCGACTCAGCATACCTTCGACATCTTCGCCCACATAACCTGCCTCGGTAAAAGAAGTGGCATCGACGATGGCAAAAGGCACATCCAAGAACTTGGCCAGCGATTTAGCCATCAATGTTTTACCGGTGCCGGTAGGACCAATGAAGAGTACATTGCTTTTTTCGATTTCAATATCGTCCTGTACTTCCTGGCTCAGTCGTTTGTAATGGTTATAGACAGCGATCGCCAGCGTTTTTTTGGCTTCATCCTGACCTACAACATACTGATCGAGGAATTCTTTGATGCGAACCGGAGTGATATTTGGTCCGAGTTTGAATTTTCTTTTCTTACCATTGGACTTTTGCAGCCCCAGCTCTTCATGAATGATCTGATTGGCCTGTTCTGCACACTGATCGCAGATATTGACATCAAGTCCCTGTACCATGACCAGGACTTCATTACGCGCTTTACCGCAGAATGAACAGTGTACACTGGTTTCTTTAGATTTTTTAGCCAAGACTTATTTTTTTTCGCGCACCAGAACTTCGTCGACCAGACCGTACTCTTTGGCTTCCTGCGCACTCATCCAATTGTCGCGGTCACAGTCTGCTTCAATTTTATCTACACCTTGTCCTGTATGTTCGGCAAGTATTTCATACAGCTCCTTCTTCATCGATTTGATGAGGTTGTAGGAAATCTCCATGTCGGTAAATTGTCCCTGCATTCCACCGGATGGTTGGTGAATCATAATTCGGCTGTGTTTGAGGCAGGTGCGTTTGCCTTTTGAGCCCGCACTGAGTAAAACGGCGCCCATCGAAGCAGCCAAACCTGTGCAAATGGTTGCCACATCAGGCTTGACATATTGCATCGTATCATAGATGCCCAGACCGTCAATAACGGAACCGCCCGGACTGTTGATGTACATTTGGATATCTCTGCGCGCATCCACAGAATCGAGAAACAGTAACTGTGCCTGTATAACGTTGGCTACATAATCATTGACCGGAACACCCATAAAAATTATGCGGTCCATCATCAGTCGGCTGAATACATCCATACCGACGATATTCAGTTGCCTTTCTTCAATGACGGTAGGGGTAAATCCCTTAATATCCGGAGCAGATTCCTGCATGTATTTTTCAAGGTGCATGGACGACATGCCCATGTGCCTTACTGCAAATTTTTTAAATTCATCCTGATAATTCATATTGCCCTTGTTTTATAAATTAACCCAATAATCACCGTGAATGTTGCACAAGCGTTTAGTGATCGTGATGATGCTCGTGCTGATGTGCCTGAGCCTTCTGGTTGATGTCTCGTATCATGCTTCTAAAATCATCAAGACTGATACTGACGTCTTCCTTAGTCATCTTTTCCTGCAGCCATTGAATACATCTTGCGTTCAATGCTTCGTGATAGAATTCATTTGACTTTTCACGATCTTTGAGTACATTCATGGCAACCTGGTTCCACTGCTCGTCTGTAAATTGTAAGCCGGGGATTTGTGCTTTGTACTTATTGATGATGATCTGTCTGAGGTCATCTGCTTTTACCTGTACTTCGCCAGTTGCAGCAATTGATGAACGGTACAATTCCCAGTTGAGTCCTTCCTTGAAGTGAATGAGATCATGTTCGAAGTCATGGGATGACTTGGATTGCCATTCCTCAAACGAGGTGCTGAGCCATTTTCGGAGAAAGTCATCAGGATACGCAAGTGTCTTATCATTTTTGATCAGTTCGCTAACCTGATATTCAAGAAACTTTTCACTTTCACCAATGTAAAAATTCTTCAGCTCGGCGCTAAGTTTCTCACGAAGATCAGTTTCGTTCTGAACTGTGGTGTCAGGACCAAAGGCTTTTTCGAATAATGCCTTATCCAGGTCAGGCTTGACTTTACGGCTAACCTTAATAATTTCACCGTCAAACATGTCCGAATAACCAACCTGCTCATCGGTGATGTGCAGAAAATACTTTTTTACAATATTGTCGTTTTGGTTTTTTTCGACATGCTGAATGTTGAAACGAAAACGTTCACCAGTTTTTTTACCTGCTACCAGTTTTCTCATATCCTCATGAAGGTTTTCATCCAGATAGACTGAGAATTCTGATTCCAGTGCCTGCGCACCTGCTTTCTGGTCTTCAACTTCTCTGACCTTTAGCAAGATCAAATCACCTTCCTGAATGCTGTCTTCAATAACCTGAAGCTCTGAGAAATGCTGAATAAATGAGGATACTTCTGCATCTATATTTTCCGGACTAAAGCCGATATCATATCTCTTGAGCGAATGAGACGCAATAAACTGGTCAAGATTGATTTTGGGGGTGATGCCTACTTCATAGACAAATTCGATCTCCTCACGAAGAAGGTCTGAATCTGCGAGGGGTTCATTCATGGGTATCAGGTCCCCAAGAAATCTCAGTTCATGTTCTTTTTGATATTCAGTGACCGCATTGTTGACAATCTTGTTCAGAACTTCGGCGCGAATTCCTTCACCGTACAGTTTCTGTATCATGGAAGAAGGGACTGCGCCCTGGCGAAATCCTTTGATCTTGGCATTTTTCCGAATGCGTTCGAGCTCCTTGCTGACTTCAGGGTTGATATCCTGTTTATGTAATAAAATGCGAAGGTTACCATGGTTATTGGAAATACTCTGCAGGCTGATATCCATAAATTGAATTGATCGTATTAAAAAGCCAAAACAAAGGGTTTTGTTGCGTTCCGGCCCAAAAAGAAGTGCGGGTGAAGGGACTCGAACCCCCAAGCCTCACGGCACTAGATCCTAAGTCTAGCGTGTCTGCCAATTTCACCACACCCGCAAAAGAGGCGCAAATATACAGTCTCGCCACAACTTAAAAAGACAAAAATTGACATTCAGGTTTGAGTTACCTTGCATAAGTGCCTGATATTGGCAAGTTTAAGAAAAATTTGTATATTTGCCAGGATCCTATGTTTTCAACATCACTATTGGATATTCCGGAATTCGTCTGGCCTGCACAGGACCAGCATCTGATACGTACAGCTTACCGACGTCTTTTCAGGTCGATCAATCAATCCAGCATCAGCGCAGAGGAGAAAAAAGAAGTCAGAAAGGCCTTTGAATTTGCCCTGGTTGCGCACGGCAGTCAACGGCGCAAAAGCGGAGAACCTTATATTACCCATCCCCTTGAAGTGGCAAGAATTTGCTTTGAAGAAATGGGATTGGGATTTAAATCCGTTATTGGAGCACTCCTGCACGATGTCGTTGAAGATACGCCTGTAACGCTGGAACAGGTTCGTCTTGAATTCGGTCCCAAGATCGCACTGATCGTTGATGGTCTGACCAAACTGGATGGTCTTTATAACGTTGAAAGCCCTCAGGCAGAGAATTTCAAAAAAGTGCTCAGCACTTTGGTGGATGATGTTCGGGTCATCCTGATTAAAATGGCGGACCGGCTGCACAATTTACGAACAATAGACTCGATGTCAAGGCATAAGCAGTTGAGGATCGCTGCCGAGACAAGCTATATCTATGCACCATTGGCGCACCGGCTTGGACTGTATAATCTTAAGTCGGAGTTTCAGGACATCTGCCTCAAAATTACCGAACCCGATATCTACAAACAGATCAGTTCGCGACTGCTGGAGACACAGAAGGAAAGAAATCGTTTTGTCGCTGAATTTATCAAACCTCTAAAGGAGAAAATAGACCGTCTCAACATCCCATACCGGATGTTCGGTCGGCCCAAATCCATCGCATCAATCGCCAACAAGATCAAGACCAAAAGGGTGCGTTTTGAAGAGATCTATGACCTCTTTGCCATCCGAATCGTTGTCGATGTACCCATCGAACAGGAAAAGAGTGTCTGTTGGCAGATCTACTCAATAGTGACAGACGTGCATCGTCCTATTCCGGAAAGGCTGAGAGACTGGATTACCACACCGCGGGCCAATGGTTATGAATCTTTGCACACGACAGTCATCAGCAAAGCGGGTAAATATGTCGAAGTACAGATCCGATCCGAAAGGATGGACGACATCGCAGAAAAAGGATACGCAGCACATTGGAAATACAAGGGCATCACCAACATCCATGGGATCTATGATCACTGGTTCAACAGCATCAAGGACGTGCTCGAGACCCCCCATAACGATGCGATTGAATTTCTGAATGATTTTAAGGCCAATCTTTACGGAGAAGAGGTGTACGTATATACTCCCCTTGGTGATCTCATCGTATTACCGAAAGGCGCAACGGCATTGGACTTCGCTTTCAGCATACATACCGATATTGGCTTGCGGGCCAATGCGTGTAAGGTCAATAACAAGCTCGTACCGCTCGGATACCACCTGGCAAACGGTGACCAGGTTCAGGTGATCACCAACAGCAGACAGAAGCCCACGGAAGACTGGCTCAAAATGGTCACCACGGGTAAGGCTAAGACAAGAATTCGTGCGGCGCTTAAGGAGGAACAGAAAGTGGTTGCAGAGTACGGTTTGGAAATCCTGGAGCGCAAATTCAAGGGACTCAGAATTCCCTTGGAGGAAAATGTTGAAGCAGTGCTTAAGGCCTTGGGCTATAAAAACAAACTGGACCTTTATCACGACGTCAGCATAGGCCACCTGGAATGGCCTGACATCATCAGCAAATTTTCAATTGAAGGAAACCGTCTGGTACCAATACGCCCGCTGGAAGTTAAGCCCGAAGAAGCCACGGAGATACGCGATCGCGCTCCGATGCAGGAAGGCAGGCTGCTGATCAACGGAGAAGATGCCAAGACTTATCAGTATAGTCTGGCCAGTTGTTGTCATCCTGTACAGGGTGACGATATATTCGCATATGTGACGGCTGGTTCCGGGGTAAAGATTCATCGAATAACCTGCCGCAATGCAGAAAACATGATGGTCAATTACAGCTATCGCGTACTGAAAGCAGAATGGACCAGTAAAACGGGTGATAAGTTTCCGGCGAATATTGTGATCCATGGCATAGACGAGGGTATTGGTGTTATTGAACGCATCACGCATATCATTTCATCACTGCACGGGGTAAACATCAGGTCTTTTACGATCATGTCTGAAGAAGGTACATTTGAAGGTAAAGTTGGTGTGGTGGTTACCAGCAAGGAGCATATCGCTCAATTGATTGAGTCGCTGTCCAATCTGAAGGGCGTTACAAGCGTCCAGCGAGAAGAATCCTAATGATGCATCTTTCAATCATAATGTCTTATCGTAATTCCTGTATGAAGTTTTCAATTCAGGTGCTCACAAGATCTTTGGCTTCCTTGTAATACGTTAAGTTGAAAGCAATTGCAAAAACCATCCTGATCAGACTATACCTGCTGAAAGTTGCCATTGGTAAATTTTTTTTTGGAATCAGCACCGTGGTTAGCGCGTTAGAGTCATGCAGAAATTTATTTGTAGATCCACTATTACGAGCTTATGGCGCATCACTGGGTGGAGGAATACATTTCAAGGGACGTTATTTCTTTGACAATGTGAAGGGTGATGAAGATTCGACCAATGATTTCAGCAAACTGTCAATTGGTTCAGGATCTGTGATTGGCAAGGGCGTTTTTTTTGACCTGACCGGAGAAATCAAACTTGGTGATCAGGTGGGCATCGGCGCCAAAAGTATGCTGATGACACACATGGATCTGGGTGGAATGCCGATGGCTTCAATATATCCTCGCCGTGTTGCCTCGATACGGATAGATGATGGCACTTTTCTTGGGGCACATGTTGTAATTATACCCGGGGTGCATCTCGGATCTTGTTGTGTTGTTGCGGCCGGTTCAGTGATTACAGAAAGTTTTCCACCCTATAGTCTGATCGCCGGTGTACCTGCCAGACTGGTGCGCACGCTGGAGCCACCAATGGCGTAGAAGGGTCTCGATGCAGATTGAAATGCATTACGGATTGCTATTGCTTAAGCAGTGAGTCAAGCCGCATTTGAATGTTGTAAATAGCAATAAACTTAATAGTAAAACATAGAATTGTTTGTATGCGCAGCGATATGCGATGACCTAATTGAAATAATACTGGTATTTTTTGGTCATTACCTTGAATGCAAACAAAAAAGCCTGCAACAAAATGCAGGCTTTTTCTTATTGATTTAATATTTGAAAGCTATCTTTTAATCGATACATCAAAGTAGTCATTGTTATCATTGGCGGTCACGCTCGCATTGTTAATATAAACAGCGAAATACGTAGTGCCGTTTTTGACCAGAAAGTAATCTCCTTTCGCGAGAACTTTGGAAGAAATAATACCAGGTTCGCGGCTTCCAAGTTCAAATGCGCGTTGTATGTTTTCCTTGTAAATCAGTCCTGAATAACTGAAATTCGCGGGAGGGTTCATAATTTCTGAATTATTCAGAGGAACAAAACGCATTACCCAGGTTTTGTCAGATACCGGGTCTTTAACCCCATAATCGCGGATCGTGGCCTCGGGAGCGTTGCCGGAGACAACATTTACGTTGAATAGATCCAGTCCTCCGAATTTTGTTCCTGAATAATTGTAGACAAGGAGGTTTTTGCCAACTTCAGAAGCAGGAGTGCCATAATAAATAATATTTACGGTGTCTGATACGGAGCGATCTCCTTCATCCTTGATCGTGAAAACATAACTGATCGTTTGTGGCGTATCCACACGAGCAAAATCGTAAGTAAAGAGCAGGCTGTCACGGTCACCACCAAAAAGTAGTGCAGGATTGGCCGTGGAGGCAACACCGTTGACATTGAAAGTGCCCGGCACAAGATTCACGCCGTTGGCCTGCACCGTGATCGTATTAAGAGCTTTTCCTCCCTTTACCGCTTTGATGGCGATATGTGCCAGGGAGCCGATTCGGAGACTGTCATTGTTTACAGACAAGCCGCCTCCTTTGATCACGCTGGTCTCGGTCATCTGATCGCTGTCATCATCCGGATTGCAGGTGACAAAAAACAGAAGACTGAGAGATAAAAACAGAGCTGAAAGAAGTGAAAACCGATTTTTCATAAGGCCTAATGGTTTTAGTTTCGGCAAAGTTAATGACCGGAAACCAAATAATTAAAGAGGTATTGATAAAATGAGATATAAATTATTTCGAACAGTCTAAAACGGCAATGCCCGTCCTCAACGTATATTCATGATTGGCGAAACAAATTCTGTAATCCAGAAGGGATATTTTATAAGGCTCAAATATTTTAAAGAAAATCAAAATAATCTCCTTCCTGTCTTGTTCAATGCTTCAATCCGGGACTGGACATGAAGCTTTTCATAGATATTATAAATATGACAACGAATTGTATTTAGGCTGACATGTAATTGATCGGCCACTTCCTTGTTTCGGAATCCTTTGGCAAGATAATCCAGAATCTCATTTTCTCTTCTTGTCAATATCGCTTCATCATGAAGAGGACCATTTAATTCCGTATTGAAGGAATTAACCACCTTTCTCGCAATTTCACTACTCATTGGGGATCCGCCATTCATAAGTTCCTTGATTGATTCAAGCAGGATTTCTCCTGCAGTCCTTTTTAAGATATACCCATGGGCCCCGGCCTTCAATGCACTGAAAATTTTATTGGAATCTTCATAGACGGTGCACATCATAATCAGAACCTTTGGATAGTGCTGTCGTATTTGTTTGGTGCATTCAATACCATCAATTCCAGGTAAGTTGATGTCCATTAATACAACATCCGGCAACTTGTGTTTGAATGAAACCAGGGCTGTCTCTGCATTGGAATAAGCCGTGCACTCAAAATCAGGATGATTATTGATAATAAATGATATGCCCGTCCGAATGTCCTCGTGATCTTCAATAAGGGCAACTTTAATTGGTGCACTGGATTTCATCATGGTTGGGTTAAAGGTATGGTAAATCTAAGACTTAATCCATTGGGATCGTTTTTTGTAAACTGAAATGTTCCTTTGCATTGCAAAATTCTTTTTTTCATGTTAAGAATTCCGTTTCTCAGGTGAAGGTCTTTCTCATCTGGTAGGCCAATGCCATTGTCTGAAATATTTACTTGGATACTTTGATCAACATAATGTAATTGCAGGTAAATATGTGTAGCACTGGCGTGTTTTATTGTATTATTGAGAAATTCCTTAATAACTAAAAAAGTGTTTCTTCGAATTTCGGCGCTGATCGCAATATTTTCCAATAACTCTCCTTCAAAATTCAGATCTCCTTGCAGCATGTGTTGTTCAAGAAATGTACTGACATAATATTTGAGATAGGCACAAAAGTTGGCCATATTGTCATTGGTAGGATTAAGGGCCCAGATCACCTCATTCATCTTATTGAGTAACTCGTTGGCAGCCTTTTCAAGTTTTGCAAGCAAAGTACTTCGTTCCGGCTGATCTGTATCCTTTATAATTTTAGTCAACAGGACCAGATGTGTTAATTCGGAACCAATGTCATCGTGAATATCTGAAGCGATCCTGTCTCTTTCCTGATGTATCATTTGATGCAATCTGGCATCTTGCAGCGCCCTGGCATACTTTCGTCTTGTTTGTTGACGCGCTATGAAATAAATTATTCCGGCAATTAATAATGCAGAAATGAAATAAAACATTCTTGTCTGATAGAATGGAGGCAGAATAGAAAATAGAAGGACGGTCGACGGACTCCAGTCAGATAATGAGAATTTGGATTGGATTTCAATCTTGTAATGATTGGGTAAAAGGTTGACGAAATCGTTAGTATTGGATTGCGTTTCGGTCCAGGTTTTGTCTAGTGGTAAGATTCTGTACCGATAGGATAAGGATTTGTCCTGAGACAAATTCGGACTGATATAAGTTATCTGAATATGGTTCTGCGAATAGGCTATTTCGTGGTGATGCATAAAATCTATGTCTTGACCATTCAAAGTGGATGATAACAAAATGACCGGATGTTGATGATGTCTGGTGTGACTTAATGAAGAAAGTGAAAGAATGGAAATTCCACGTGAAGTGGTCGCATAAAGCTTATTGTCTTTTAGAAAAAGACTGTTTACATCATCAGCGGCAAGGCCATCTGATACATTGATTTTTTGGATAACTTGATATTTATCAGCGTAATTAGTTACAATAGATATACCTTCATTTGTGGCAACAAATAATGTATCATTGTATTGTGCAATATTTCTGCAAATAAATCCAGATAATCCATTCGATTTTGTAATTTGCTGAAAGATCTGGTTATCCCTGAGGATGATGACGCCGTCTCCATGAGTAGCGCAGACAATATCTCCATTGGCCATTTCGATAAACTTGTTAACCCTGCATTTAAGTCGGGGATCAGACAAGGAAAGGTTAATTGTATTGGTATCCTTTACTAAAAAGATACCTTCGGAGGTGCTGATGTATAGATAATTTGACTTATTGATTAAGTGACTGAATCTCCTTAAGGATGTGTTGTGAAATTCCGGAAATCCTTTATACAATGTATCATGTGATGAAAGTGTTCGTGCATATCCATAAAGTATTTGCCCGTCAGGAGTTCTGACAAGGCCTTTGCCAGAGGTGCCATTCTGCTGCGAGCTGAATTGAAATTCTGGTTTAAACTGGTTGGGTCCCATTCTGCAGCCTCCTTCATCTAGAATAAAGTACATCGCCTTATTGGCAGACTCCTGAATATCTAACAACCTGTTGTATTGTCTGGTGCCGCGGCCAAGAGAAATATGTTGAATCTGACGATGTTGAATCCTGGTTGTAAACCCATTGGTGTAGCCAAGCCAGATCGATCCATCGGATTGGAGACATGAGGAAATGACGTTCTGTTGAATGAGATGCTCATTGAGATATATTTCTTCTTCATTGATCGCATCGAGCGGGATTCTAAAAAGACCGGATGTGCTTGAACATAACCAGCAATTGGAAGATTGGTCAAAGCAGATGTTGGCCTGAATATCTTTTAATATGGAGATATAGTTACTCAATTTGCCGTTTTGATGGACATACACCAGTGTATTTAATTTGGAGTGACTTATCCAGATATTTTGATGTTGATCTCTATTAATTGTTATAACAAACTTAGGTTCAGGAACTTTTTGGATAGGCAATAGCAGCTGAAAATTTTTATTGTCATAGATACCATCTGCAGTTAAAAAGTAAGTCTGCCTTGCATCTGATGAAGTAACTACTCTAAATTCTTTTTGGAATGGCGTTCGGTAGGGAATAAAATTGTTGTCTTTGTATAGGAACAAATGATTGTCTGTAGTTGTGAAGAGGGCACTTAAGTCCGATAGTAGACTTATCTTCACGATTGGGCATTTATTATTAAAGATATTGGGACTGTCAAGTTTTCTGAATTGATCATTGCTGTCGATAATAAATACATTACCTTGCTCAGAGTCCGTGTTCAAAAAAATATTATGTTGATTGTCTTCAATTAAATGTCTTATGGAACTTCCCGCTTTGATGTTCTTGACGAAGCTGTTGTTGTAAGGTGAATGGAATCGGCCATTCTGATAATAACTTAGATTGCCGTAAAAAGGTGAAAGCCAAATACGATTTTTAGAATCCTTGTACATTTCAAGAATTTCATTTTCACCCAGGCTGTCAAATGTCGTAAAGTTGCGAAAATTATTGCCATCGAATCGGGAAATACCGGCATCGGTGCATATCCAGAGAAATCCAGCCTCATCCTCCAATATATTGTATACGACCTGACCGGGAAGACCATTGAGTACAGAGAAGTGCTGAAATCGATATGAAATATCCTGAGTTAGGCCAACAGTGGGCAAATTAAAAATTACTGTAATGAGGATTAGATTTATATTAAAACGTAAACAGTGCGTCTTGAGCATATGCGAAATTACAAATAATTGTCAAGTTAAGGTTTCCGGATCAGTATAAAATTATTGGTAGAGAATCAGATAGTAGGAATGTACTAGTTGCACTTGAGTTTAGCAATGAATTTAGTACTAAAGTATTAGGTGTATGTAATTAAAATGTGCTACACAGATTTCAATCAGTAATGAATTTTAGGTCATCAGATTGCAGTATTTGTCTTCATTCTAATCAAATTTAGTACAAAAGTACTAAGATACATAAGAATTGGCTTTTGAAAATTGTAGTAAAATCCTATTGCGATCTGGTTGTTTCGTCATGAATTTTGTGCCGATATTCTATTTAAATATGGACTTCTTTTTATTATTTTAAAATTAAATTATTTTTATGAAGCATGTTAAATTTAGTTTGGTACTGCTATTGTTAATGATGTTATTGTCCTGTCACAAGACCGATAACATCGCAGACGAATCAAGTGTATTTATTAAATCAAAAACAAAATCCATGGCTCAATTGGATTCGCATGGATTTTTAGTATTTGACAGCAGGGAAGCATTTGATGATTATTTGACTGAAATCAAAGATTTTTCGATTGATCAGGTTGAAGAAATGAACTTGTCCATCGGATTTCATTCTTCCAAAGATAGGATGGAAAATGGTAGCCGCGATTTTAAAAATTTGAATTCCAGTGTGACCGATGAGATGTTATTATCGCTGGTTGATGCAAATGGACTTATTCAGGTCGGAGACAACATTTTCAAGGTTGAAACAGATCTTGGATATTGTTGGACAATGAATAGAATTTATCTGAAAAGTGATTACAACAAATTAATCCGTGATGAATTTAATCCTGAGACGATGAATCGGTTTAGCGTATCTATTGAAGAAGAACAGGACATCGACATATATGAATACCTGGAGAAGGGAATAGTAGGGGTCGATCAATGGAACAAGTTACACGCACGCGGCATTTTTGGGGAAGATCATAAGCCTCCGCCTGTGGATGAATGCAGTGCTGCTGATATTTGCAATCGCGGTGATGCCAAAGCTTGCTATCAGAATGCACTGGTTTACAAAAGCCTGTATACAGAGTTAAAGACGTATAAAAGAGGATCCGGTTCGTCTACCTGGACTCCTTTAAGTACGGACATTTGTAAGTGGAATAATTCATTGGGTAACACCAACTGGACCTTTACGCCTAGAAAACTATCCCAGCAATCTGGTAGTAGCAATACCTGTAATAACGGTTATCACCATGATCACAGGCCTTACAATGGAACGCGCCGATTGACGCAATACGCCATTAACGGCAACTTTAGATTCCTTTGTCCCACTACCAATGTCTGGAAGGAACACCATGCCGGAGTTTATAATTAATTGATTAATTGAAATATTATGAAACATATTATAACTTATATCATGATTGGGCTGCTGAGTCTCGGGTATTTGGCAGGACAGGATAAGAATGGTACACCAAATCCTCATGGTTTGCAATTGCAATATTGCTATGGCACCATCAAAAAGGCTTATAATGTGTCCGCTGGGCCACATTATCTGGAAGTCGTTCGGAATATGCCGCACCTGGTTTTTTGGAATCATTCTTCTGGCGTTTGGGCGACAAATTACCTTGATGTGAAGATATTTGAAGAAGTGTCTCCAGGCAACTGGCAGGTTGTTCAGTCTTATTACAATGTTGATTACCTGCCGATGTACGGCTATACTTTTCCGGTGCTATTTACATTTACCTCGACGAATTTGTATAAAGTGGAGTTTTATATGCCGGGTACAGCGGTGCCATTGGATATTAACTTGGGCAGTCAGGTGTATATACGTCCACATGAAATATCAATTCTGGTTTCGCAGAATTTTAATAACTGTGTGCCACCGGTTTATACCTATGATAAAGCGATTAAATATTCTTTGTTCCCGTTAAACGAACATGGTATATCCAAATATATGGTAACCAATCCGGCACATAATGGATATGAGAATATAGTCGATGCCTTGTGGGATTTTGGAAAAGGCGCGAAAACTTTATTATATCAAGCCTACAATGGGATACAGTACCCAAGTTTTACCGAGCCATTTAGCACGCCTGCTTATTGGGATTTGTATGATGGAACGAATGATCCTTGTTCTGATGGCATTGATATGGGTGAATGTTATACCTGGCCGTATAGTGGGCCTCCTTCCTTCTGTAAGAATTTCAATATTTCAGCATCAATCTGGGCATACGATCTCAATACAGTGAATCCGAACCTGGACAGCTATGACCCCTGTATCGTTTTTGGTAAAGACGAGGGAATGAGTAAGGTGGATGTCATTGAAAAGGACAATGGCTTAAAATGTTCTCATTGTATTAGTACCTCAATAACCGTTTGCAAGTTATGCAAACCAAAAAATGGTGACCTTGGAAATGATGGTGATATCACAGTTCAGGTTAACCCTAACCTCATTCGATTAGAAGACCTTGTGCACGTTGATATTTTGAACCAGACTGATATAAATTACATATCTGATATTTCTATAGTAGAATTGTCAACGGGTCGGGTAATACATCATATCAAGGGACTGGTCTATTCAGGACCTGAATCGTTGTATGACCTTTCAGTAGATGAGCCATGTGTAGGGGTTTATAAAGTGAATGCACTTTCAACGACTGGTAAGATGTACATTACGGAGTATATTGTTGACTAAAATATTTAAGGGCTGGCTCGTTTTGGGCTTGCCCTTTTTTTTGTACCCATGCAATATACTTGACGCCACATAAATCGGATGGATTAATTGCAGTAATTCTGATATTCAATTTAGATATGGCCTCGGACAAAAAAATTGTTTAGAATGTAATGATTGAATAAAAAAGCATTATTTTGTGGTGACTTATTGAAGTCCAGGATAAAAAAATGCAGCAATGATAAACAAGTTTTCTTCTTTCATTGAGCGACTTGCCAATTGGAAATTCTTCACATTTTTTATTTTGTTTTATCTTTTTTTCGCAGGTTATGTCCTGAAAAATGCGGAAGACAAGATCAATACATTAGCCGGAAAAAAGATTGGCGTGATAGATCTTACGTTTGGGTTTGATCCTGGCAGGACATTATCCATGGTGGCTGAATATGGCGACCCGGCGCGTGCTTATTATGCAATGGTCGAAATGACCGCTGATGTCGCTTATCCAATCATATACGCATTTTTATTTGGAATTATACTTTCTTTCCTCTATCGGCGAAAGCAATTTTCAAGGATTAACGTGTTGCCTTTCATAACGATGCTGTTTGATTATGCGGAAAATGTAAATGTGGTGTCATTATTGTATTCGTTTCCGGGACAGTCCAATGCCGTTGCGATCCTGCTTGAGTCCTTTAAACTTTTAAAATGGTCATCACTTGGTATTTGTGTTGTATTCATATTGGTAGGTTTACTAAACGCTTTGCTTACACTATTTAAACGCTCATCTCAATCATAATTACTTAAGGCTGTGTATTGATATTGACAATTTTTCCACCGAATTATACCATTGGTGGAAGTCTTCAAAATATGATGCTAGTTAAGCCTTCCTGTTACGGCAGAGCTCCGTTGAGTTCATTTTGTCGGCATGGAGGAAGCCAAACAAAGCCTTGAAGACTAAGCCACTGTTGCTGAAAAGGGTTTGAGCGTAAAAACGTGGGAGAAGTGATACAAAATCACTTCGAGCGAAGTGAACCGATTAAATGAGCGAGCTCCGTCGAGTTCATTTTGTCGGCATGGAGGAAGCCAAACAAAGCCTTGAAGACTAAGCCATTGTTGCTGAAAAAGGTTTGAGCGTAAAAACGTGGGAGAAGTGATACAAAATCACTTCGAGCGAAGTGAACCGATAAAATGAGCGAGCTCCGTCGAGCGGTTTGCAGCTAGGCGAAGTGTCGGATTTTTAGCACAAAAGTTTAATCGAAGAAATGCAATTTGGTTAAGCACTAAACTGTTATAGAAGCACGGCACCCGCCATTTCGCCAAACTGCTGTTATCTGCTGCTCTTCTGTCCTCCGTCAAAGTTGTCGAGTTGTTGTCGGTTAAAAAGTTGTCCTGTTTTGTTGGGCCGGCTGTCAGTGCGTGGCAGAAAAAAATTATAAAAAGAAGGGAGGGAAAATAATTTTTATTGGGTAGCTGAAAAGCACACTCTTTTGCAAGCTTTGCTTTGTGCATGGGCTTGTGCGGCTTGCAAATGTGTGTGCTTTTGTGCGTTGCCATTAGTTCATTTTTTTGTTGATTTCATTTTGCCATTCGTCCTCAAACACAACCTGAAATTCAAAGTTGTGGTCTGGAAACTCGTCAAATAGTTCTTTCCATGCTTTTTTAGCTCCCAACTCGTTGCAAAGTGCAAACACATTTTTCTTGTAGCGTGTGTCGTCATTCTCTTTTAGATGAACGCCTTTTGTCTCCAGCACATAAACTGTTTCGTAGTCGTCTTTCTTTGTTTTGCTGGATTTGGCTGCAATAAAGTCAGGATAAATTTTGTTGCGTTGCCAACCTTGTATGTGAAAATCCTTTCTCACACGGTTGCGATACCACCAAAGCAACTGTTCTTGCTCGTCAAGGTAAATGGCAACGGTCTTCTCCGTTTCGTTCAAATCTTCGTCTGGCACATAGTCAAACAGCGATTTTTGTATTGGTGAATTGTCTGAGCGCACCAACTGTCGGTTGCTTTTTACTTTGATGTGCGAAGGCAATAAGTGATGTCCTTTCTCCTGAATTAAAAAGAAGCAAAGTTTTTTCTTGTCAAGCAATTTTCTGAAAACATCTTCTGCCAAACGGTTTTTCTCTTTGTCTAAAATCTTTTTCAATTCTTCAATGATGAAAACAAAATTGGCTGCAATGGTTTCTTTGTCGTATTTCTTTGAAAGTATTTGGAGGGCTTCTTTTCCCATCTCAAAAGCCACCCAAGGATTTGGAACAACATCACTTAATTGTCTTGCTAAAAATGCTTCGTCAATTTCAAGTGTTCCTTTGGTCTCCAATCTACCTGTTTCCTGCAATAGTTGTTTTTCCTCCTTGCTCAAACCCAAAGTCAATTCCTGTTCTTTGGTTTGTTTGTCGCTTAAAGTTTTTTCACCTATTTCTTTGATGTCAATTTTGCTCCAGTCAATGCCGTTTAATATGTCGGCTTCAAAAATGATGTCTCGCCAACTTTCTTTTTCTTGTATCACAAACTTTGGCAAATAAATTTTACCGTCAAATTTCTTAAAGCCCGGACGATAATTTGTTTCTTTGTCTTTTAAATTGTTTTCACCGCCACCACCTTCATCATTCACCAAACGTCCTGCAATGTCGCCTAAACCTTCGCTTTCCAATCCATTTTTAATTTCTCTTACTAAAGTTGCTGCATTGGGTTTGTAAGTGTAGAGGTAACATTCGTCCAACTCTTTCACTTTTGTTTTTCTTGCGTTGGGCTGTCTCAAAATTCTACCAACTAACTGTGTAATTCCTGTGGCTGATTGCGGATTTGTTAAGATGCAAAGAATGTAAGCAAACGAACAGTCCCAACCTTCCTGCAATGCCTGTTTGGTAATGATATAGCGGATCTCGCAATCTTTCGCAAACAAGTTTATTCCTTCAATATCATCTTTCTCGCTACTCTTTATGGCAATGTGTTTTTCAGGGATATTGCATTTCTTCATCAGATATTCTTTCGCATCTTCCGCATGAATAAAGTCCGTTCCTCTTTGGTCTTTGCCTGTGCGTTCTACTTGTATCAAACAAATCGGTCGAATGTATTCGCCTGTATTCTGCTCGTATTCTATTGCTTTTTTTTCTAAGTCGTTTCGCTTTTCAAAACTTGCAAGCAATGTATTTTTCCAATCTAAACTTGCTTTGTTGGTTAAGTGAATATCCAACTTAATCATTTCTTCTTCATGCAATTCACGTCCTGTAATTTTCACCAACTCGTTGGTGTTGGGTGGGGGAGTTGCCGAGAGTTCAAGAATGAAACTTGGATTGAAATTTTTAACCGTGTTCCTTGCCAGTTCGCCATAAGCACGGTGTCCTTCGTCAATGATTACAAGCGGTTTAATTACTTTCAATGTATTGCCTAACGAAGTTTTTATTTGTCTGCGGAATACTTCTCCTTCTTCGCCAAAGCAATCTAAATTCGGAATGTGTTTCAGCAATTCGTTTTGTGCAGGGTAATTGTCTTCGGCAGGAAAAAACTCTGTAAAACCTCCTGCATCACGAAACACTTTCAGCGTTTCTTTATTTTGTCTGTTTGCCGAAGGCAACATCAGCATCAACACCACTAAATTTTCTTCCACATCAAGGCGGTTGAACATTTCTGTTTTCTCTTTTATCAATGTTCTGCCTCCGCTTGAAATATCCAGTGTTTGTCGGTATGGATGCTCACGGTCTTTGAGTGCTTTGATTGTTTGCCTGTAAATTTGTGTGGATGGCACAATCCACAACACAAGCCCTGTTTGCTTTTTGAGATACGATTTTTGAATTAAGTCAATGCTGTGGCAAGCCAATAATGTTTTGCCTCCGCCTGTCGGCACTTTCAAATAAATGTCGGGCAATGGCTGATTAAGCCCGTTTGTTTTGCTGTAATACGTGTTTCTGTTGGTTGCCTGTGCAAATGCCCTTTTGGGAAAATCGTAATCTCTTGCCACATCAGGGTCAATCTCCAATGCCTTTTCATACTTAGCTTTGAAGTCGTTTAATGCACTCAAATAATCTTTGAGTGTATTGATTACCTTTTCCTGATAGTGTTTCAGTTTCATTTCTGTATTCTATAAATTTCGTAAGGCAATTGGCAAAAATCAATTCGGTGTTCCAGCAAAGTATAATCGTCCACATATTTTGCAGGAGCAAAAACCAAACGCTGTTTGCCTGTGTATTTCGGCATACTTCGCACTCCGTCTAATGTCAAAGCGTTTTGCTTTAGCCAGTCAATGTTGGGTTCATAAAGCATATACAATTCGTAATGCTCTGTTTCGCCAATAAAATGTGTTTTGCGGTTAATCTTCTTTTCGTGAAACTCCTGACCGGTGGCAGTATAGAAAATGTATCGGGCAAGTTCTTCATAGCTTGGCAAACTCTTACCTGTGAGGATGCTTTCCATTTCAATACTTTCACCTAATTGGAAATAGCTGAACGTGCCGCCTGTTCCTTTTTTCAGGTTTTCATTTTTTGCCGTTTTTACTCCTTTTATTACACGCCTTACTCTTTCGGCTGTAATAGTGTTGGCATAATCTTCCTGTTCCACCAAAATAAATTTGCGGTTGCCGCCATCTTCTTTATTCAGTTCTAAAACTGCGTGTGCTGTTGTTCCTGAACCTGCAAAACTGTCAAGAATAATATCTTCGCTTTCTGTAGATGCTTGAATTAATTCTTTGATTAGAGAAACTGGTTTCGGGTAATCAAATTTTTGTTTTATACCGAATTCTTCATACTCAGCTTGATTAGATTTGAATTCATTCTCAATTAAGGAACGAAGTTTTCTTCCATTTCCCATTCTTTGCTTAAACTGGACACTCCACTTTCCATCTTTCTTTTTAAGAAATCGAACTTCCCCTTTCTCCAAATCTGAAAGAAATGTTTCTTCTGCTCTGAACCATTTTCCTGTCAATACTTCACCATCAGGTGCGGTAATTTTATATGGCTTTGTTGCTGTTGAAGAACGTTCCATTGTATCCCAAAAATACTTTCCGTCTTTATCCTCCTCTTTATATCTTGTTGCATAATCTGGGTCATGCGGAACAAATAATCTTGGTAATTCTGCTTTATTTTTTGCGTAAGCAATTACATAATCATGTTCTATTGCGAAATCTGATGCGGCACTTCCACCACCTGATTTTGTTCTTCGTGGAAGTTTGCCCATAAAATTCTCATAACCAAAAATCTCATCGAGTAGTAACCGAAGTGTTGCTTCTTCATTATCATCAATACTTACAAATAAAACCCCTTCCTCTTGCATTAGCTCTTTTAAGATTTTCAAACGAGGCATCATCATACAAAGCCACTTATCATGTCTTGTTAAATCTTCCTTGTCCACCACTTTGCCCAACCACTCTTTCAGCATAGGGCTATTTACATTGTCGTTGTAAATCCACTTTCCGCTGTCTGTTCCTGTGTTGTAAGGCGGGTCAATGTAAATGCACTTTACTTTACCTGCATAAGTGGGCAGCAATGCTTTCAATGCTTTCAGGTTGTCGCCCTGTATAATCAGGTTATCGTGCAAAGAGATATTGTCGGTTAAACTCAATTCCTTTTTCGGCACCAATTGGTGATACTTCACCGCCAAGTGGTGGTTCTGCACAAAAGTTTTTCCTTTGAAATGTAGTGTTGGCATTCGTTATTCGTTCTTTAAATTATTGGCAAGCGTTTCAAGCCTTGTAATTATTTTTTCAAAATTTTCTTGATTGTAATTTGACTTCATTGTTTCTGTGACAAATTGTAGATACTTTGTAATGTTCTCCGTATTATCATTTTGTAAAAACTTCTGGAATGAAATACGGGTTAAACGAATTACCATTTTTGTCAAGCTTTCTCTAACTATATCCCCATCATGCTGCATCTTACATTCGTCTAAACTATGTTTGATAGTCAGCAATGTTTTTTTAAATAGAGGTATCCATTTATCTCTATCTACATATTTGATGTTTTCAGGTTCTATACTGCTAAGTTTATCAATTGCATAAACCAAGTGTAATGCGTCTGATTTGCTTTTGGCAGCGTTAGCTTTTTTGTCTGCTTCGTTCGCTTTACCTTCTGCTGCTATTGCTTTATCTTCTATTCCTCCAATTTTTCCTTCAGCAGTTGTAATTCTACCCTCAATGCCATCTATTTTATCAATTTTGGGTTGTGCATTAGTTATTTTAGTTATTGCAGCATCTGCTTTTGAAAATGCAAGGTCAGATTTATCGGTTGCCTTTTCAGCACTCTTAGCAGTATCAATGTTTATGATAATAGGAATAATAATGCCTAAAAACCCAATAACGCCAATCCAAATAGTAACCCACAAATTAAGACGGTCAATGTCTCTGCCTATTTCTTCTTTTGCTTTGTCTACTTCTACATCAACTTGTTTAGTGAGGAAATCCAAATGACCTTTTAATTCGTTCAATTGATTTTCTGTTAGGGTATAACTACCATTTTTATTCGGCTTGCTAGGTAGGACATAAAAGGGTTTTAGTTCAATATCACTGAATTTAGTTGTATCGTTTGACAAATACTTTTGAGTAAGTATTGTCGTTATTTGTTCAATAAGTTTTTCATTTAATTCCTTTTGATTTGAACTATCGGTATTTAAAAATACCATTTGAGGTAACATCATTTCTCTTTTGGATTGCTCATGCAATACATTATGAATAATTTGCGATACTTCTTTTTGCTGCCTATCTTTCAAAGCACTTGTATTACATTGCCAAACAACAATACCAAGTAATACAAAAACAACCATTGGTAATATGGTTACTTTTAGATAGTAGAGATATGTTTTGTCGTTTGTGTTCATATTTCAGTAAGGGTGCTGTTCATTATTGTATAAGGAAAGTAATCAGGAAACTTGTATATAAGGTTCAAATAATCGCCATCGTTTTGTGCTTCTTTGTATGGGAATAGTTTTGCAAACCCAATAGAAGTTTCTTCAATTTCTTTTATGACTTTTATGGCACTTTCAAAAATTAGTTGGTCATGTGTAAATAGAATTAATTGTAAAGGCAAATCAGGAGTATAAGTTTTAAATGCGTATAACACTTGTTTCAAAAATTTTTCTACACTTGCTCTGTTTTCAAAATCACTTGCATAGAATACATCATCTAAAACAAGAGGTAGGTTAACTTGGGTATTTCTTCTTGATGCAATAGCAATACTAATTCCCACCATTGTAGAAAATAGCCTAAAATGAAATGTATTGAGATATTTTCCTACTGATTGAGGTTTTACATTCTGATTTTTAATTTTTAGTTGAGCAGTAATTATTTCACTTAAAACTTCTCCAGTTTCTTCATCATATTCCTCTGGAACCGTTGAAATAATTAAATCAATTTCACGATTGTCAAATTTGAAGTAGTTTTCTAATACTTCTTCAACTACTAACTTTATTGGAGCAAAAGATTTGTTTATTTCTTCATTAATGGCATTGTGATAACTTTTTGAGAACAATGCAACTTCTGTTCTTACATTTTCAAACTGATTAATTTGCTCTTGTAGTTCGGTTATTTTTTCACTGTCTCTTTTAATATTTGCTTTTGCATCAGTTACCTGTTTTTCAAGGTCAGCAATTTCCTTTGTAAGACCAATTATTTGTTCTGTGATTGATTTTGGTTGGGTTTTGCTATTAATATCTATTTCTATTTTCCTTATCGTATCTGCTCTTTTTAAGTTAAACTCATTAAGTGAAGTCAGAAATTGATTTAATGATTTTGAAAAAGCATCATGTCTTACTTTAAAAAGCTCAAACAAAAATTTGTTTTTGTCTTTTTGAAAATTTGCGTTCTCGTAAAGATTGAAAAGTATAGTCGTTTCCTCCGATGAAACAAATTTTTCTATTTCAAGAGCAAATGAATTATTAAGCAAAAACAATTCATTAAATTCAGTTTTCTCTTTTGTAGCATTAATATCCTTAGCAACTCTGCTTTTAATAAGTTCAAACTGCGTTTTTAGATTATCAATATTATCTTCAAGGTTATTGTAAGATTTACTTAAAATCTGAGTAACCTCATTAAGTTCTTTGATTTTTGAAATCCTTTGACTAACACCATTTGCAATATCTTCTTTAAGAATTTTTGAATTGTTACAGAAAGGACAATCAGTGTGTTCTTTTAGAAGTTCTAAACCTAAATTCAAGAACTGAATTTCATTTAAGCCAACATTTTTAATTTCCTTGGAAATCAAATTTGTATAAGCATTTATAAAATCCTTTACGCTTTCTGATAAATGGCTTGAGTTGATTGAAACTTGAGAAGTTGATTGTTTTAAAAAGTTCACAACCTCCAATAATTCCCTTATTTTTTTTTCTTCTGAACTGGATGATTGTTTCTGCTTTAACTGTTCTAATGAAATTTTCTTTTCGGCAATAGCTTTTTCATTATTTGTAACAAGTGTCTGTTGGTTGTCATTACTCTTTTTAAGTGATGATATATTTCTGCTTTCTACTTGTCTTCTGTAAAATGTAAAAGCTTTAATTTGTTTTTCAAATTCAAGCAATTCGGATAATCCTAAACTTTGAGCAATTATATTATGAAAGGAACGCTGTGTGTTTTTTTCGTAATCAAGTTGTCCTTTTGTATAAATATCATAATCGCTTACAAAATGAGTGTCAGGATTTATTTTGTCTCGTATTACTTTTGGTATATTTTCTTTATGTTCTTGAATATCCAAAATGCCGGATTGTGTATCTATTTGACAGAAGATATTTGCGATACCGTTGTCGTTGTGTTCCAAAAAGTCCATAAACTTAACATCGTCTTCTGAACTTTCTTTGTATGCTCTTAAAAGTGCTTCACCAATTGAGTTGCAATAACTATATTCAATTGCATCATAAATTGAGGATTTTCCTGTGGCGTTTCCTCCCAAAATAATCATACTTTGAGGTTCTCCATTTTTATTTGTAAAATCAATTCCAAAAGGTTTATCAGATTGAGGAAAACCTCTAACGGATTTTAACTTTACATTTTTTATTCGTAAATCTTTACCCTCCCAACTCTTCAGTAACGTATCAACTTCATCCTCTTTAAATTGACTTATTTCAGGTTTTTGTTTTTTAAATCTATTGTAATAACTAATAACATTTCCAAAGAAATTTTCCCTTGAAGAAATATCTATATCGGGATTGTCAGCAAAAACAAATGCAATTGTATTGTCTGATAATTCAGGCAATTGCACCAATTTTTTCAAGAACATTTCTTTGCTTACAATCATTTTCTATTTTGTTTTTTCTGATACTTAATTTGTTCTTCGGCTACATGAAGGGCTTTTATTGCTAAATCTTCATCACCAATTTCATACAACACTTTGTCGCTTAAAAATAGCACCAACAATTCTTCCGTGTCGTGCTTGTATAGCTTTGCCAATTTCTGCACAATTTCTTTGGTCAGTCGTCTTTCGCCTCGTTCCATTTTGCTCAAAATAGCCACATCAATGTCCACCATTGCAGCTACTTTGCGTAAAGGCAATTCGTTTTCTTCTCTCAATCTGCGGAGCTTATCTCCAATGCTTTCTGTTGACATTTATAGTTTTGACTATTTCTGTCAAAAGTAGAAACTTGTTTTTGATTTTTTGCCCTTTGGTTATCCAAAAGTTTTCAACAAACCGTGAACTTAATAGAGCGTAGGCAAGAAATGGCTCTTTGGGTTTTGCTGTGGGTCGGTTTGTGCGTGGGGCAAAACCCAATGTGCCATTTGTGCGTTGGCATTAAAATTATTTGTGGGTGGGCTTTTTTAATTTTTTTCTTGCGTGGCTGTCGTGTGTTGTTTAGTTTACACAGTCAAGCAGAAGTCAAATCAAGTCCTTAAAAGTTGGTGTCAAAGACCGTACGTGTCAAGTAGCACTGTCGCTAAAATAGAGTTGCAGATAACTTATGGAATCGGCTTGGAGAAAGCTGGAGCAAAAAAATTTAAGACTGAGAAAAAGCAATCTTTGAGTGTGAGAGACAAGAGAGCAGTGATCGAAATCACTTCTTACGAAGTGAACTGATAAAATATGCGAGCTCCACCGAGCATATGGAATCGGCCTGGAGGAAGCTAATGTCAAAAAAAAAGAGCGACCTAAATGATCGCTCTCTTAAAGTCGGGGCGGAGGGATTCGAACTCTCGACCCCCTGCTCCCAAAGCAGGTGCGCTAACCGGACTGCGCTACGCCCCGAATATTTTTTGCGAAAGTTGCCGGCAATCTTCGGATTGTGTTTTGACAAGCTTCAAACATCCCATTGGATTAGAAGATTTGTTTATCAAACTCTCAAAAACAGGAATAATACATAGTAGCGGTGAAGGAGGGATTCGAACCCTCGGTACCCTTTTCAAGGTACGACGGTTTAGCAAACCGTTGGTTTCAGCCACTCACCCACCTCACCGGGTCTGTTGGTCAGCAATTTCACATACTGACCTCAAACGATCGCCTTTGCGTTATTCGTCTGATATCCAGGATTTTAGAGCTTTATGATGGCTCCTTTATCCGGAATAGCGAGCGCAAAAATATAAAACTTATTTGACACCCAAAGTTTTCGTTATGATCTTTTCAAGCTTCTTGACCAGGTCATCAAAAGATGGGTCTGTCTCTCGTTGTGTTTCGACCATGTCGCAAGAGTAAATTACCGTGCTGTGGTCCTTGCCTCCCAATGCTTCACCAATGGCTGACAGAGGTTTATTGGTAAGTTTTTTGGCAAAGTACATGCAAAGTTGCCGGGCTTGTACAATGTTGCGTTTTCGGCCTTTGCCCAGAATGCTCTCCATGGGTACCTTCATCTGTTCAGAGATAATCTGTGCAATGCCATCGACCGTCAACTCTTTATTCACCTGGTTACTAAAACTCTGAAGTACTTCCCTGACCAGTTTGTTGTCAATCACCATTTGATTTACGGTAGATTGGAGTTTAAGATTGACGAGGATTCCCTCCAACTCCCGGATGTTCTGTTTCAAGTTAAGGCATAAAACTTCCATTATCGAAGGTTCCAGTTGAAGATCCTTTTCCTGACACTTGGTTTGAAGAATCGCCATTAAAGTCTCGTAATCCGGACTCTGTAATTCAAGCGAAGCACCCCATTTAAATCGGCTGATGAGTCGGTCATCGATTTCCTTCAGGTCTTTGGGCGCCTTATCGGAAGTGAGGACAATCTGTTTTTTCTGTTGGTGCAGCTGATTAAAAAGATGAAAAAATATTTCCTGTGTGCCGGCTTTCCCAGCGAAATACTGAATATCATCGATCAGAAGACAGTCTAAATTCTGAAACTGCATCGCAAATTCATTGGTGCTGTTATTTCTTATGGCCTGGATAAACTGGTTCGTAAAGCGGTCTGAGGTGGTGTACATCACCTGCATCTTTTGGTGCTTTTTAACCAACGCATTGCCAATAGCTTGTAGTAAGTGACTTTTTCCAAGTCCGGTCTCTCCGTATAACAACAATGGGTTGAACAAGTCTCCCGGTTTGTTTGCGATCTGAAGTCCAGCCTGTCGCGCGACACGGTTGCAGTGGCCTTCAATGAAGTTGTCAAAAGTGTACTTTGGATTCAGGTTTGAATCTACAGGCTGTTTCCTGATGCCCGGAATCACAAATGGATTCTTAATTCCGCCGGAATCATCCTGGGCCGCTTTGGTTGACTTCTGAACTTTTCCGGGATTGCGATAATCATCTGCAGCCAGCTGATAAGCCAGTTTGGTTCGAGGGCCAAGGACCTTGCGAAGAGCTTCTTTTAAAGGGATGAGATAGTTGCTTTCGAGGTGTCCGAGGAAAAATTCATTGGGCACTTCCAATGTCAGTACATGCCCTTCAAAGGATAGTGGTTTGATGGGAATGAACCAGGTATTAAAAATCTTGGGTGAAATATTCCTGCGTATTTCTTCCAATACATGATTCCATGTGGTAACCGCAGAATTTTCGTTCATGATGATGATTAGTCGGTCTGCGGAGTTTCAAAAAAAAAAACCGCATTGTCGAAGTGCAAAATTCATCAAAATGGAGAATAATCGCCTATTTTTAAACTAAATTTTCAAAATAATATTCCTTAACTACTGCAAATGGAAGATTTATGTATTATTATTTTTCATAATGTTAATATGTGGATAAGTCCACAAGATTCCATTTCCAGCCGCTTTTTTCAATAAATAGTCTCATTCCTCTGATATGTTCTGGCTTGAGTCTAAACCGGATATTTCGCTGGTAGTAGCGCTCGGGATCATCCAGAATTCCCTTCAATTCGCCGGCCAGATTCGTAAGGTAATCGGGTTTGGTATATCGCTCAAAAGCTTTCATCAGATCTTGTTGAAATTGCAGATCGATTGGGCGGGTGCTGACCCAGGTTGCAAAAGCAAAGGGTAATCCGGTAATGTTGAGCCACATGCTTCCAAGGTCAAAGCTGTAAGCATACTTTTTGTGTGCTGAAAAAGCATCGTCACCGATGATGAGCTGGGCATCGGCATCTATATAATCATCAGGAACAATATTTTTTTGCTCTTTCCAGTACATGGTGTTGATCAGGCGAAGCAACTGATTCGAAGTTCGCGAGGCGGAAGATTCACGAATAGTATAAATCTCTTCTTCAGGATTGTCAGAAAAAACACAGACTGTATATACTGGACCATCTGAAGCTATACCATAAGGTCCAAGCAAATACAGTTCCTCAAAGTCACACATGGATCCGATAGGCAAAAGAGCGATATCGGCAGCGCCACTTTTTAATGCCGCGGCACAACCCTTAGGATCTGCAGTGGTGAGCAAGATTCGACTGGAAAGTAGGGGTTCCGATTGAATTGCTCGGATGTATGGCAGCGTATTATAGTATTCGACGGCAGCAATGCGCCATTTATGATCTGGTGTCATATGGTTCGGTTCAGGTGACTCAAGTCGTTCTTGCGTATGAAATGCCAATTTCCATTACGGAGAACGCCGTGATAAAGCCCCGTATTGGAATGTTCAATTTCTTCCATCTTGCTCAGCGGCCATTGACGGAGCAGGCAGATCAGCGCCCGCAATGTTCTGCCATGGGTGCAGATCAGTGCTTTCTGAAAAGACTTCTTTTCGAGATCGCTGATAAATGCTGTTAATCTCTCTCCAAGTTCAAAGGCACTTTCCCCGCCAACGGGTTTGGCATGGTAGTCTCCGGAACTCCATGCGTTGATAATTCGGTAATACTTGGCCATCAATTCTGGTTCACCGGCTTTGCCTTCATGTTCGCCCCAGCAGATTTCACGGATGCGGGCATCATTCTCAATGTATCCGTCATGCGTCAAAAAATGCTGAATGGTTTGGCGAGTTCTGATCAGATTAGAATGAACAATCAGGTCAAAGTGTTCACTTTTGTATTTTTCATAAAAAAGTGATGCTTGTTGCAATCCATTCTCGTTGAGATTAGAGTCTATGCCGCTGCCCTGCACAATCCCGCGAAGATTCTGCTCAGTCTCACCGTGTCGAAGAAAATATACTTCGCGCTGCATCATGTGGACTGAATAACCGGTAGTCCAGTATAGCCGCGCCAGGACACCGTGTTTGAAGTGGTATAATCACTGAAGTCTCGGAGTATGCCATAAAGAGAATCTCTTTCAACAGGGATCATATGAACAGATCGGATAAGGTCGATCATTTCATCGGTCGTCATGGAAGGAGACTGCTCTTCTGCTCCAGCCATAGAATAAATTTTGGTGGTGTCGTCGATTGTCCCGTCCAGATCATCAACACCAAAACCAAGTGATGTCAGTGCGTGATTGCGGCCAATCATAGGCCAGTATGCCTTGATATGATCGAAGTTGTCAAGATAAATTCTGGACACCGCATAATTGCGGAGGTCACTAATAATATCGCTCTCCGGAAGATGTGACATTTGGTTGTCTTTATTCCGGAATTTGAGAGGAATGAAAGCCTGAAATCCTCCTGTCTTATCCTGTAGTGTCCTCAGGCGATCCAAATGATCAATGCGATGCCCAAAATTCTCAATGTGCCCGTATAATATTGTCGCATTGGATCGACGGCCCATTCCGTGCCATATCTCGTGAATTCGTAGCCATTCTTCGGCACTGCATTTGCCGCCGGCGATCTGATCCCGGATTTCCTGATCAAAGATTTCAGCGCCTCCTCCCGGCATCGAATCCAGACCACTTTCCAGCATAATCTGCATTCCTTCCTCATAACTAATCTTCGCTTTTTTGAAGATATAATGATATTCGACCGGAGTCAGTGCCTTGATATGCAGGGTGGGGCGGTGAGCCTTGATTGCTTTGAAGAGCTTTGTATAAAATGCAAGATCATACTGGGGCAGAACACCGCCAACAATATGTACTTCTGTAACATCCTTGTCATCATAGGATTTTACCATGTCCATGATCTCGTCATGACTGTATTCCCATCCTTCCGAACGCTGTTTGATCAGCCGGCTGTAACTGCAGAAGGCACAGGTATAAAGACAAATATTGGTCGGCTCAATATGAAAATTTTTGTTGAAGAATACCTGGTCGCCGTGCCGGGAATAGCGGATATGATTGGCCAGGGAACCAAGAAATCCTGTTGGCGCCTCTTCAAATAAAATAAGTCCTTCATCGGGACTGATCCTTTGATTCTCGATAACTTTTCTGGCAATCTTGCGCAGCGCCGGTGATGATTCTGCTTCGATAACCAGTTCAAGGGATGAGTCGGGCATATTTGGACAACAATTTAATGGTGAAGATATACAATCAGACCGTTTGATGAGCTATTCTTCTTTTTTAGGTATTGAGCCTAATCCGAATTTTATTTGGATTGATAGTCAAACCAAGATCAGGGATTGAATGTTCATCTTAACAGCGCATTTTTGCGACAATTTTTTGGTGAAATAATGATTATTCACAGGCGCCTTAAACCACGTGAGGGATTTGTTGGGTCCTTTATCATTTGAAAGGCAAATGATGCCGCGATTATATGATCGAATTTAGTCTGAATGACGTCAAAGTTTCAAATATATTGATGCTGATGCGGGTTTTGAATAATGGATCTTCCTGGTATTAAATTTTTATTCTCTAGGGTAACATTGTTTTATCGCCAATACAGTTGTATTGCGTCTTTATCAAAGATATGGGATATCAAGATTAACCAACAAACCTCATGATATCAATCACGTCCAACTGGTTTGTTAAGAAATTCTGTTTGAAGTTAAATCTTGTGTAGACAACTAGACTTACATAATTGTATTTTCAATTACCGCTGAATTGGTTATTATCGTTTTTCAACCATTGATACATTATCATGTTAGACGGATTCAAAGAACCAAATGATGAATCGTTGCAATACCAAGTTGGTTGAATGGCTTACGGTTTTTATTATGAAATTTTCGGGTAAAGTTTTAATACATTGACCATTATTGTAATACAAATACCCGAATAATATCTTACTCAAAAATAATAACAGAGTTAAAATACAAAACTACTCTAAACGGATTTATTGAAAAGAAGCATTGTCATGGCTGTGCTGTATTATATTTAAAATTACTTGACTTCAGGCAATACATAAATTCGATTGATTTTTGAATCATTTCAAATATTGGACAGAACGCATGTATACAATCCAGTTTGGCAGATTGCCTGATCGGAAGTTGCTAATATCAAGAACCAGCTACGATTCATCAGGAGGACTTAACTTTGGGCGATGCTGTCAATTCTGGTTCCGGTTTACAATCAGGAGATTGTGGCGCTGGCCGCAACTTTGGTTGACGCATGCAAAAAGGCTGAGGTACGATATGAGATTCTGTTTGGAGAGGATGGTTCATCAGCTGAATGGGTAGATACCAATTCAACCGTCAAGAACCTTGATTCGGTTGAGCATTTGGTGTTTAAGGACAACAGGGGGCGTTCAGCGATTCGCAATACACTGGCTTCTTTAGCCAAATATGAATGCCTGTTGTTTCTCGATGCTGATTCACAGTTGACAGGCAGTCGTTTTATTGCTGATTATCTCAAGTTAATAAAGGATTATCCGGTTATAAGCGGAGGGAGGATCTACGCGGTCGATCCGCCAGAGGATAAGTTATTAAGGCTTCACTGGACCTATGGAACTTCAAAAGAATCGAAACCTGCGAAGGCTCGCAATACACAGCCCTACCTGTCCTTCCATTCCAACAACTTTGTTGTTCGGAAAGACCTGATGCTGGCCTTTCCATTTGATGAAGAGATAAGAGATTACGGCTATGAGGATACTGTGTGGGCGCTGTCACTTCAGAGGTCCGGAATAATGATCGCGCATATTGATAATCCCTGCATTCATATGGGTCTTGAAAAAGCAGAAGTGTTTGTAAGCAAGGCAGACAGCGCGCTTCGTAATTTGTATCATCTGGAGCAGAAGGGTTTGCTTTCAGGACTTGCAATACAACGGATAGCCCGGCGAATTTCTACTTTCTTGCCGCAGACGGTGAGGCCATTCGTGAAGCACATAAAAATCCAGCTGAGATCTTTGCTGTCCAATGGAGTATCCTGTATTTCAATATTCCAAATCTATCGTCTGTTGGCCTATTATTTATTAATTACAGAAGATGAATCTCTGTAATACATTGGCTTAAATATTAAATAATATTATAATATTTAAATGGTGCTCTGTTTTGTCAAAAATTATGTTAATCAAAAATTGGAGATTCGCCGGATTGTAAATACTTTGCATGACCATTCAATAGAAACAGGGTAAAACATCAAACAAAACGCGCATGAATTCTGGAACATTCAGAAGGTCGGCTGTGTGGATTTTCTTTCTCTTCTGCATAACCGGGTTATACGCACAAACCACCATTCGCGGTGTTCTCAGAGATCAAAAGACAGGTGAACCATTGATCGGCGCAACAGTGCTCATCAAAAATACGACCCAGGGCACGATTACGGATTTCGAAGGCGCATTCATCCTCAAGACCGATCAGAAGTTGCCTGTAACACTGGAGTTTCGTTACAGTGGATATGCTGGAAGTGAATTGAGTTATTCAGAGAATAACAAGAATATCCAGGTCACCATGGAAGAGGAATTCATACAGATGGATGTCATTGAAGTATCTGGTACAAGAATTTCGGACAAGCAGAAAGAATCTCCGTTGACGGTAGAGTCCATGGATCTTCTCGCAATCAAGGAAACACCCGCGGTCAATTTCTATTCTGGCCTGGGGGCGCTGAAAGATGTAGACCTTACGACGGCAAGCCTCGGGTTTACCATCATCAACACACGTGGATTCAACAGTACCAATCCGGTAAGATCCCTGCAGTTGATTGATGGCGTTGACAATCAGTCACCGGGATTAAATTTTAGCCTGGGTAATTTCTTGGGTGCATCAGAATTGGATGTGCTCAAAGTCGATCTGGTCGTTGGCGCAAGCTCGGCTTTTTATGGACCCAATGCTTTCAATGGCGTAATTAGTATGGAGACCAAGAATCCTTTTATTCATAAAGGACTTTCTGCAACGGTCAAAGTTGGAGAGCGAAACCTCCTCGAAGGTGCTGTTCGCTGGGCTGATGCATTTAAAAATAAAAAGGGAAATGAAGTCTTTGCGTATAAATTAAATTTCTTCGGCTTTCGAGCCCATGACTGGGAGGCCGACAACCGTGAACCGGTATACAATTCAATTTCTGCAAAAAATAATCCCGGAGGCTATGATGCCGTCAATGTATACGGTGATGAATATCAGCTGGAGTTTGACCAAAGGCTTTCTGTGGCCACTTATCCGGGCCTGGGAGTTTTTCACAGAAGGGGATACAGCGAAAAGGATATTGTAGATTATAATTCGTATAATTTCAAGACCAACGCCGCATTTCATTTTCGCACGCGTCCTTCCAAAGGATTTGCCTCTCCTGAGATTATTCTCAGCACCAATGCCGGTGGTGGTACTACGGTATTTCAAGGTGATAATCGTTATAGTCTTCGCAATATTCGTTTCTACCAGCATAGGATAGAATGGCAGAAGAAAGATCAGTATTTTCTGCGCTTCTATGCGACGCACGAAAATGCAGGAGACTCCTATGATCCTTATTTTACCGCAATCAAACTTCAGGATTACGCCAGCTCGAATCCGGATTGGTTTACAGCCTACAGTAATGATTGGGTGCTCAATGCCGTACCGGTAATCAAAGGTTGGGAGGGATACCCAAAAATTACGGACTATCTGGGACGTCCTGATGATTATAAAAAAGCCTTGAACGAGTTTCTTGCGTTTCATAGCGACAGTCTGACAGTTTTTCATGAACATTCACAGATTGTGGCCAACAAAGGCAACTTCCTGGGCACTACAAAGGATTTTCTCGTGCCGGGCACACCGGAATTTGATAAACAGTTTAAAGAAATAACGGGACGCATAGCATATTCAGAAGGGGGGACCAGATTCTATGATCGCTCTGCACTGATGCACAGCCAGGGCGAATACCAGTTTAAAGACTTGTATTCCAATAACTGGATCAATGGGTTGTCGCTGACGGTCGGCGCAAGTGGACGTGTCTATTTACCAAATTCGAAAGGTTCTATTCTGCTGGATACAGGTACGGCCAATATCAATACATGGGAGTATGGAATCTATGCGGGTCCAACAATAAATGTGATGCAGAATAAACTGCGTTTTAATGTGACCATGCGGATGGATAAGAATCAGAATTTTGATTATCTGTGGTCACCTGCCGCATCCGTGGTGTATCAGCCGGGCAAGAATAATTATTTGCGCATTTCCTTTTCTTCTGCAATCCGCAATCCTACCCTGACCGATCAATATCTTCATTATAATGTAGGCCGTGCCATTCTCCTTGGAAATATTACAGGTATCAACAATCTGATCACAGTTGAATCATTTATCGATTTTTTGAATTCAGGAAAAAAAGATACGCTCCAATATTTCAATATACCAAAGATCAGACCGGAACAGGTAAAAACATTTGAAGTGGGTTATAGAACCACTTTGTGGAATAAATTATTTGCTGACGTCGGATATTATTTCAGCAGGTATCAGGATTTTATTGGTTATCAGCTCGGCGTCGATGCGTTTATTCCGGTGGGATCAAGCCTCCCGACAAAAGCCCAGGTGTACAGGGTCAGTGCCAATGCGCAGGATATTGTGACATCACAGGGTTTTTCGATAGGCTTGAATTATTTCCTCAATGAAAACTTTGTGTTGAAGGGAAATTATTCCTGGAACGTGCTCAATACCAAGACAGATGATCCGATTATTCCAGCATTCAATACACCAAGAAATAAATACAACCTTGGCATAACTGGGCGGGATCTTGAAGTGTTCGGAATTCATGACATCGGTTTTTCGATCAATTACAAATGGATTGAGGGATTCATCTTTGAAGGATCACCTCAGTTTACCGGATTCATTCCGACCTATGATCTGACCGATATGCAACTGAGTTGGCTCTGGAAGCCGCGAGATCTGACTTTCAAAGTGGGTGCATCCAATGTTTTTAATCAGAAATCATATCAGACATATGGTGGACCACTGATTGGAAGAATGGCTTACGCCAGTATCTTGTATGAGTTTAGAAAAAAATAATTTTTACTTAAATAAATCAGAGCATGAAAAAATTTTACAACTTAATTGTTTTTGTTTTCGCAATGTCTGTCTGCGCTATGGCACAGAACAGATATTCCGATGCTATGTTTGCCGTTAAAAAGACCTCTAATGTGATCTATGGCAAAAACGTAGGCATCATTACCGGAGCTCCTGCTCCCGAGGATTTGTTAATGGATGTGTATGAGCCGGTAGGAGATACAAAGACCGATCGTCCGGTGATTTTGATTGCCCATACAGGAAGTTTTCTTCCACCATTGTACAACGGACAGATCACAGGAGGCAGATCAGATTCGACGGTAGTGTATTCTGCCAATTATTACGCTTCGCGTGGATTTGTAGTGGCCACGTTTACGTACAGACAGGGTTGGTTGCCGACCTCTACAGATCAAAACGCACGTACAGGCTCCCTGCTACAAGCTGCCTACCGCGCAATTCAGGATACAAGAACCTGTATTCGCTATTTCAAAAAATCAGCTGCGGAAGATAGCAACCCCTATGGTGTGGATCCTTCCAAGATTTGTGTTTGGGGCATTGGTTCCGGGGGCTACCTGGCTTTGGGAGCAGGAAGCTTAAACGATTTCAGTGAAGTGGTACTTCCACAGTTTATTAATTCTGCGACCTTGCTTCCATTTATTGACTCAACGATTATGGGTAACATCTATGGAACCAGTCAGGCGGCGATTTGCATTCCGAATTACCCCAATTATTCATCCAACTTCCAGTTTAGTTTTAATCTTGGAGGTGCCCTCGGCGATTCAACCTGGTTGGACGGTGAGGCAGTAGAACCCGCTTACGCAGGCGTGCATTGCACCAATGATTTTTTTGCTCCTTATTACCAGGGTCCTGTCATTGTCCCTACAACCAACCAGTTTGTAATCTATGCAACCGGAACAAGGAAGGCGATTGAACAGGCGAACAATAATGGTAGCAACAATATTCTTAAAAGTGTTAATGCAGAGCATGATCCGTTGGCCGGTCTGATCACCAGTCAGAAAAATACGGTTGGTCCGATCTTTCCATCCAACAATCCCAATGTGATCAATATTGGTACAGATAATTTCTACGGTTTTAATATCCCACTGATCTTTAACAACCAGGCTGTACCTCAGGGATCTCCATGGGAATGGTGGGACCTCAATACGCTGCGCGCAGTGGTTGCTGCCGTAAATGCTTCCCGTGGTACCAATTTCAATGCAGATACGTTGCATCGTGATGGTCTTCGTACCAATCCGCTCATGTCCGCTGCCCGAGGTAAAGCCTACCTGGATACTGTTTATGCCTTATGCACACCAAGGTTATGTGCCGCACTGAATCTTGGATGTACCTATGTCTCTACAAAAGATGTCAATGACCAGGAAGTTGGGTTGACTTATGGACCCAATCCTTTGAGAGAATCTATTTCCTTTACAACGGATGCACAAAATCCGATCAGTGACCTTTATGTCTATGACGTGAATGGAAGACTGGTGAAGGCCAATACGGAAATCAATGCGAGTCAGTTTACCATGCAGCGCCATTCGCTCAAGGCGGGATTTTATTTTGCACAGATCAGAATGAAGGACAAGACGGCTACGCGTCAGATTATCGTGACCGATTAACATACATTCTTATTCTCATTACCGATTCATAAAAATTTACCTTTCAAAACAAATTCGAAGAAGTGGCTGAACATCTCAGTCACTTCTTTTTTTATTCATCATGATTTATAGAAACCTCGGCAAAACAGGATTGAAAGTAAGTGCCCTTTCATTCGGCTCATGGCTCACCTTCGCCAAACAGATTGATGAAGGGATTGCAGACAAACTGATGGGGGTCGCCTATGACCACGGAGTTAATTTCTTTGATAATGCCGAAATCTATGCCAGCGGAGGCTCAGAGAAAGTCATGGGTCAGATTCTCAAAAATAAAAAATGGGACAGGACAAGTTACCTCGTGTCGAGCAAGGTATTCTTCGGTGATGGCCGCAAGCTTCCCAATCAGACCGGGTTGAGCCGCAAGCATGTCGTTGAGGCCTGTCATGATGCCTTGAAAAGACTTCAACTCGATTACCTCGATTTATATTTCTGCCATCGACCGGATAAATCAACACCGATTGAAGAAACGGTTTGGACGATGCATAACTTAATTCAGCAGGGAAAGATCCTGTACTGGGGCACTTCTGAATGGTCAGCAGCCGAGATCATGGAAGCACATATGGTCGCCCATGCTCATCACCTCATCGGACCCGTTACAGAACAATCGCAATACAATATGCTGGTGAGACAAAAAGTTGAGGTTGAGTATCAGACGATTTACAAATCCGTTGGACTTGGTAATACCATCTGGTCTCCGCTGGCATCGGGCATATTGACAGACAAGTATGCACACGGAATACCATCTGGCACGAGACTGGATATTGAAGGATTGGAATGGTTGCGAAATCAAAAACTGACCGAGGAGAATCTGAAACTTGTCCGTCAATTATCGGTATACGCGAAGGGTCTTGGATTAAGCCTGGCCAATCTGGCCATTGCCTGGTGTCTGCGCAATCCTAATGTGAGTACGGTTATTCTCGGTGCTTCGGCTGAAGTTCAGCTCCTTGAAAATCTAAGGTCCATAGAGTTGTTAGAACAATTAACAGCACATCAGATGGATGAAATTGAGGCCATTCTTAATAACAAACCCATTCCACCGCAGTATTAATTTCTGGAATGAATGTATCAGATTATGCAACTTAATTAGTCTGATTAATTACAGGTAGTTATACAGTCTGGTGCTTCAGTGTTTTTTGCCGGCAACATCGTCGTAATGACGGTCTGTATAGCATGGTTTTTGAACTGGCAAAACTTGGTTAAATTTGCCAGACAAATTACCAAAATGAAATATTTATATCTGATTATTTTTCTGCTGGCATACAACTGGCTTCAAGCGCAATCCTGCGATTACATTAACGAAAGATATGGCGTACGCTCTGTAAAGAAAATATTCGTCGGAACAGAGCCAGATTTTCAGAACAAACCGGATTCCCTTTTTCTCGATATTTATTATCCTGTTGGTGTGACAGAAGCCAAGAGACCCTTGGTCATGTGGGTCTTCGGTGGCGGATTTATTACGGGCAAGCGCGAAGATTTTGCAGCCATTTGTGAAGGTTGTGCCAAAAGGGGATTTGTAGCTGCGACAATCGATTACAGGATTGGTTTCAACGGCACAAGCATTCTGCCTTATGATAGCGCTGAAGTAATTCGTGCAGGTTTCAGAGGTTCACAGGATGCCAAGTGCGCACTCCGTTATCTCAAGTCCAGACATTTGGAAGACTCCATTGATTTGGACAGGGTATGGGTAGGCGGTGCGAGTGCGGGCTCAATAGTGGCATTGGCAACAGCATTTTATGATAAAGATTCTGAAAAACCCACACAGGCAGGTGCGATCAGTCCGGCCAATGGCAATGTCAGAGGGGACCTCGGATCCATTGAAGGATCCCGGTTTATCAATGGATATGATACCAAAGTACAGGGCGTATTCAACATTTTTGGCGCAGTACTTGACCTGAGCATTATTGACAACAAGGATCAGATTGCAGTTTTCTCTTATCATCAGACCGAAGATCCTGTAGTGCCTTGCGGACACCGCAAAGCCTATTGGGCTTATCCGGTTGTCACGGACTATTATCCTTATGCCAATGGTACTTGTGAGATTGAACCCCGGTTGACCCAACTGGGGCTTCCGGCGGGACTGCACAAAGCGTGGATTTATCCGGGCAATCAGCATGCCGTCCACAATGAGGCCGAGGTCATAAATTTTCTGCTGACCAATGCCGATCCGGTGCTCTGTGGTACAGTTGGCGTACGTGATATTCAAAATAATGAACTAAATAGTGCATTGATTCGTCCCAACCCTGCCACAGGTAGCGAAATTGTAGTCGATGGTGTAGAGAGCGGGGCTATCTTTCACATTACAGGCTTGAATGGGCAATTATTTGTTGAGGGTTCAATGCCATTGAATGGAAGGCTGGACATCAGCGCGCTGGAAAATGGGATGTATTTTATCACATTGCAGCATGGCGCGAATTCAAAAACATTGAAGTTTGTCAAAGCAGCATTTTAATAAACAGATCTGATTGAATATGATTTTACTGGACGGAAATAAATTGTCTGCAAAGATCAGAAGCGAGATCGCAGCAAGAGTTGGTGAATACTGTGGCAATACGATCAGACCCCCGCATCTGGCAGCAGTTCTGGTTGGTGACAATCCTGCGAGCCAGGCTTATGTGCGCAACAAAATAAAAGCCTGTGAAGAAGTAGGATTTACTTCAACGCTCATCAAGAAAGATGCATCCATCACCCAATCACAATTGCTCGAGCTAATCCATGAACTCAACGCTAGTGAGGATCTCGATGGGTACATCGTTCAGCTTCCCCTTCCACGCCATATTGATGAAGAGGAAGTCAACCTGGCAATTGATCCATCCAAAGATGTTGACGGTTTTCATCCGAATAATTTTGGGAGGATGGCGTTGGGGATGAGTAGCTTCCTTCCGGCTACACCCATGGGTATCATGATGATGCTGGAGCGATATGACATTCAGACCGAAGGCAAACATTGTGTCGTGCTGGGTCGTAGTAATATTGTCGGCACACCTATTGCGTTGCTGATGTCTAAGAAGACAAAGCCTGGAAATGCAACCGTTACTATTGCGCACAGTCGTACCCACCATCTTCCGGAACTTCTCAGATCTGCACAGATCATCATCGCTGCACTTGGCATTCCGCATTTTGTCAAAGCTGATATGGTGAGCCCTGGCACAGTTATCATTGATGTCGGGATCAACAAAATTGAAGATCCTGCCAATGCCAAAGGATATCGCCTCGTTGGGGATGTGGATTTTGACAATGTCAAAGACAAATGCGCTGCGATTACGCCAGTGCCCGGTGGCGTAGGACCAATGACAATCACAGCACTGCTGGAAAATACCTGGCGGGCGTTCAGACAGAAATTCTGAAGGTAACCATTAAGGTCTGATTCTTTTTCAAACTAATCTGGGTTAAAAAGGATTTATCGACCTTTTGTTCAGACGGGAATAACAGTTAATCTGGAACCTGTTTTGCTGCTTACATCACGTCTTCCCCAACTGCACGTCGATAAACCTCCAGCGCGCGTTGTCTGCCGAAGTTCAGGTCAATGATTGGTGTGATCGTAGTATATTTTGCAGGTTCAATCCATTTTCTGATATACAAGGATTCCGGATCAAATTTTCGTGCTTGTTCTACCGGATTAAAAATTCGGAAATAGGGTGCTGCATCACAACCGCAACCTGCCGCCCATTGCCAGTTTCCGTTATTTGAAGAAAGTTCGAAATCAATCAGTTTTTTGGCAAAGTATGCCTCGCCTTGTCTCCAGTCGGTTAGTAAGTGTTTGCATAGAAAACTTGCGGTGACCATTCTTACGCGGTTGTGCATAAATCCGGTCTCATTCAGCTCGCGCATGCCAGCATCGACAAGAGGTATCCCCGTCTCGCCTTTACACCATCTTTCGAAATCCTCGGGTCGGTTGAGCCATTGGATACGATCATATTTGGGCTTGAAACTGCTGTGAACGACCCTGGGAAAATGATATAAAATCATCATAAAAAACTCCCGCCAGATCAGTTCGTTGAGCCAGGTCTCGCTTTCTTGTTGGGCGTTGTGGACCAGCGACCTTATGCTGACAGTCCCAAAACGCAGCGCGGTGCTGATGTGCGTTGTGCCATTGACATGTGGGTAATTTCTCAAAGACTCGTAAGCATGGAGGATATTCCCGTCAAGCCGGTATTCGGCGGAGTAGATTTCAATAGACTCAAAACCAAATTCCTGAAGTTGTGGAATTTCATGAGGCGAACATGGGAGGTAATTTGATGTTTTGTTTTGAACCCTATAACTTGGAATTCCCGTCTCTGCCAATTTTTTTTTCCATGACCGAGCGTATGGTGTAAAGACGGTATACGGCTGACCATCTGGTTTGACAACTTCTGAGCGTTCGAAAATGACCTGATCCTTAAAAGTTTTGAATAGCACCCCTCGGCTGCGAAGCATGCGTTCGATCGCAAGGTCTCTTTGGATCGCATACGGTTCGTAATCATGATTGCAATAGACCGCATGAATTTCGTTCTGTTGGAGGATCTGTGTGAATGCATCCTCTGGTTTGTCATAATAAATGCGCAAGCCGGATCCTGCTTTTTGAAGATTCAGATGCATATCATGGAGTGCCCGATAGATGTAGCTTAGACGACGGTCTTTTCGATCTTCAAGGGTGTCCAGAATGTTGCGGTCAAAAATAAAGATTGGAAGAACAGGAAGTTCATCTGACAGGGCTGCAGAAAGACCATGATTGTCTATGAGGCGAAGATCCCTGCGAAACCAGAATACGTTGACTTTTTGCATAATTTTTGATGTCGATACAATTCTTTTCAGAGGCAGTTCTTCTTCTGCATGATTATGACAAATAATGCTAATCGGATGTTATGCAAGGGGTTATCCTATCAAGTATGTTTTTGATAATTTTTACAAATATCAAGCAAACAACAGATGTTACTATCTCTTATAATGTTGAAATTGCTCCACAAACTTTCGAGCTCAATCTATCTAAAACACTGGTCAGAAAAAAACAAGACAGTATCTCTGTCCTGAATCAAAATGCAAAGATTCTGTAAAGCAGACTTGATTTACTCAGACTTGGACATCCCCTCGGTGGATTCCTTGATACGTGCCTTTTTGCCGGAAAGTTTCCTAAGATAGAAAAGCTTGGCCCTGCGGACATGACCTTTTTTCACAACCTTGATTTCGGTGATGTTGGGGGAAGCAATAGGAAAGATCCTTTCTACACCAACTCCGCCGGAAATCTTGCGTACCGTAAAGGATTTGGTCTTGCCTTCGCCGCGGACATTGATTACGTCTCCTCTGAAATCCTGGATCCTTTCTTTGTTACCTTCAATGATCTTGTAGCTGACAATGATGGTATCGCCAGGTTCAAAGGCCGTCATTCTGCTTGTGTCAAGTAGTTGATTTTCAACGTATTTTATCAATTCCATGGCATTGTTTTTATATCAATTCCCAATAAAGTTCGCAAAAATAAGAGGAATTAGCCACAAATGGAGTAAAATCTAGGTTCTTTTTTAACGACTTATCGAATCAGGGTCACGTATCCCTTCAACTTGACCTCCTGTCCTCTGGGGGCGGTGTAACTTACCGTATAAATATAGACTCCGGGAGGGGCAGGGTCTCCTGTTTGATCAAATTGACCGTTCCAGGATTTTGAAGCATCTTCAGTAGAATATATCAGGCCTCCCCAACGGTCCCAGATCGACAACCTGAAGTCTTTAGCCCAACGCATTATACCAACCCCGTTGAAACGGTCATTCACCCCGTCAGTACCAGGGGTGAATGCATTGGGCATAAAAAAGGTGACAATGGGTTCGATATCAACACGTTTAACAAGCGTATCTGCACAGCCATTGCCCCTGGATACGATCTGTGTGATTGTCTGTATCCCAGTATCCCGAAATGTATAGTTCGGACTAGACTGGTATAGCGCAGTGAGGTCATTGATCAGGTAATGTATCTTTTCGGCATTTCTGGATTCATCGGTAATCTGAACCGTATTCACCAGATTACTCAGCTTTTCAGGATTACAGCTGAATCCTGCTTCCGGACTTTTGCGGACATCAATCCAGTCTGGGTAATAGATCGATGTCTCGCAGCCAATTGGAGACACTATTTTCAGGCGTACACTATACTTGCCTTCACTGGTATACCGATGTGTTGGACTGATTTGATCGCTGTGGCGGCCATCCCCGAAGTCCCAGTCTATGCGATAGGTCGTGTCAATCGGGAAGGATAGATTATTGAAAAAAATATCCACAGGCTGGCATCCGCCAAAAGTGCTGGGATTGAGCACCAAGAGTGCAGGAACGGGATAATATTGAATACTTTTTGTTGCAGTATCGCGACACCCGTTGTTGTCCTTGATAACTAAGCGCACATTCTTTTTGCCGGGTGTCTTGTAAATGTATGATGCGTCAGGTCCAGCCATCATTTGATTGGCTTCCGGCAGGTAAGTCCACTCTCGGATGGTGGATTGAGTGGCCAGAGATCGGTCGCTCAAAAATACCGGACCAGCTACACAGGTATCATATTGATAAATAAAATCTGCATTGATGCCGGGAAAAACATTAATAAGAATCTGTGCGGTATCGCTGCACTCTTTGTCCCCTTTGTTGAGATATAACTTGCCAGTGTAGGAACCAAGATCAGGTAATACAACAGAAACGCTTTTCCCCAGGAAGGTCTCTATTTTACCATTGAGGTCAAATTCCCATTCATATGATTTAATACTTGATTCTATGGTACTGGTGCTGGTCAGCACGACAGTTTTATCGCCGCAGGCATTGACAATAAATTGATCTCCTGCCATCACGGAATCCGAAATGATACTGGCGTTGATGTTCTTTCGGCAGTTAATAACATTAAACTGGAAGTCTCTCTGGGTTACAGTAAGTAGAACTCCGTTGCGGTATTCCTTTAGGCAGATGCCAACGACATACTGTCCGATATTGGTTGGGACGCCGGTGATTTGGCCGGTTTGGGGATTGAGGACAATCGGTGGCGTGCCAGCCATTGGAAATTGCTGATTGTAAAAAGGAGCTTTGTACACAATCGTCTGAAAAGGTGGTATGCATAAAGACGGATCCGGCGTAACACCATCGCATGCCCTTGGGTCTCCGGGTAAATCTCCGCTTCCTCGCTGACCACCTGCTGCGAAAGGTGTACAAAATTCATATACAAGAGAGTCATTGTCTGCATCCGTGGCCGAATGATCAAAATTTATATCAAGGTCGCGGCAAATGAGGATAGGCGGAAAATTCTTAAAACTGGGACTGTTGTTACAGGTTCGTTGAGCTTCAGGACTGATTTCAAGTGTGTAAGCGGCACCGAAAGCGCCGGGGTTTACGATGTTGGTGATGGAGGTATTGCGGCAACATCGCTGGTAGGCTATAAAATAAGACCGGTCTAAAATGGGTAGGGTCAACTTTTTAACATAGACTCCTTCTTCAACACAAATATTCGGTGGGGTAAAAACACAAGGGTTATAGGATTCCAGTGTCTTCCTGCTCTGAAGAGTCCACTTATCTAAGAATGAAAAATTGAAATTCTGTGTGCCGGATTTTATATAAACTCCGATTTCGGCAGGATTGTCAAAATCTGCGCCGTCACTGCCACAGTCCCGGTAGATCTTCATCGTCAGCCGTACAGTGAATTCATTACGCCGTGCATCAATGCCTTCACAGGTGTAATATATTTCACCTCCGATGATATGCTTGGCCTCCAGCATAGGGAGAGCCAGCAAGGTGCAGAAAGAAATCAAAGCAATGCGGACCTTCATGTGGCGGAATTCATGCTAACAACAGATAATTGGAGCTTTGGATTTCAAATTTTAATAGTTTTTAGGAGAGATTTCAATCGCAGCGTTAAAATGTACTGAATGTCTTTCAGGAAATCATTTACGGCGGTAGCTCGGTTTGATGTTCAAAGGCACATGAAAGTTGATTAAAATAGCTGTTAAAATCAATGTCGGTCTGGTAAGCCATCGGCATGATGCCTTAATACAAAGTAGGATTGGTCTAATGTATTGTTTGGAAGAGTCCTTCATCGGTAAGCTGAACACTAACAAGACGCAACGTAGGTAATGAATGTTGCCTGTTTTGCAAAAAAATTGACGTGTCTTCTGGAAGTCAGTGATCGGAGTAATGCCCGGGATCAATGATGTGATGACCCAGATTCCAGCTAGAAGAATAGGCATCACCTTTTCTTGGACAAACCAAAATCGCTATTCATTTATACGTGTTATTTGCTTCGATTTTTGAATCCTCAAGCAAATTAAATTAAAGTGTAAGAGAATGTCATTTGAATGATATACGATGAATATTTTTTACTGAAAAAGTTTTCACGAGACTTGATGAAGTGAGGAGTTTTTTCTCTTGAAGTACACACAATTAACGAGTTGCTTGCTGGGCTGAACGGGTTATGATGGGTTGTATTTTATCGAAAATGAACTGTGTGGCACCTTGATGAGTGTGCATCCACTGACCAATCCTATTTTTGTGTGCAGCAACAATGTTTACATCCAGACACGATTGAGCCATAGAGAGAAGATCGTCAGAGGTTATTACTACCCTGGCCAAACCAAGCCGGACAAAATCACTAGCCTCAATAAATTTTTCATAATTTGGACCAAAACACAAGGGTATCCCAAATGCAGCAGGTTCTAGCGTATTGTGTATCCCTTTTCCGAAACCTCCTCCGACCAAAGCGAGATGAGCATACCGGTATAATGTGTTGAGCAATCCGATACGGTCTATGATCATGATATCCCCCTGGTGAACAGAATCTCCGTACCGGCAACATTGCCCTCTAAATAATGCTTCGGTTTCTCGAAGTGTCTCTTCATCCGTGTGATGGGTCGCAATGATAATCTTCCAACCTGCTGCGATCAATACATCAGCAATCTGGGAGATCAGTTGCAATTCTGGTAACCAGGCACTTCCTGCGATCAGACATGGTTGGCCATGAATAAATTTTTCAACAACTTCGTTTTCGATGGCTTGCTTGGCCAGTTGAAGTACGCGGTCAATGCGTGTATCTCCGGCACGCCAAACCTCTGCGAAATTTTTTGACCGGAAAAAATGCAGATCTTCTTCTTGTTGAACGAAAATGCCTTCTGCGTTTTTCAATTCGTCCAATAGCGGCGACATAAAAGACTTTCGCAGATAGACATCCTTAGGAAGATGCACAGAAATGAAATAGTATGGAATGTGTCTGTAAGTCAGCTCGCGAAGGGTGTTAAACCAAAAATCATATTTGACAAAAATGACAGCGAGAGGGCGGATGAGATCGATAAACCTTGAAATCTCATCCTTCAGGTCGGATGGAAAGTAACATACCAGATCTGCACCTTCATAGTTCTTACGGATCTCATATCCGCTGGGCGAAAAAAAACTAAGACAGATCGGTAGTCCGGGATGTTCACTTCTGATTTTTTCAATCAGGGGCCGTCCTTGTTCAAATTCCCCGAGCGAAGCGACGTGTATCCAAAGACAGGATTGTCTATTATGAATCTTTTGGACATAAAGTGATTCCAGATTCTCGAAGAAATTCTTTCTTCCTTCGACCCACAATTTTGCGTCCTTGCGCCAAAGGGCTGCCAAGCGAATGGATTTAAAAAAGATCTTTACAGCAAGATTGTAAAGGGTCCACATCAATATTCGAGTGATTCTGCGTGTCTGTCGATAAAAAAAGGAAGATACCAGCCAAGTTTCCACTGCAGAATTATATCCTGGCGGCCAATGCCGAGATCTGAATTGGCCGTATCATAGTTCCATATCCGACGAGCCTGCGTGAAGCCATAGAGAATTTCAACGCCAGTGTAGAGATTGACCTTGCCATTCCTTGATTTTAGTTCGTAGCCAACCAGACCCTGAAGGCAAAATCCATTGGCCAACCGGTCTAATCCCCTTCCGAAATCTCCGGAAAATTGAATCGCTGCGCGCGCGTCATCCTGAATGCGGATATGGTGTTCCATAAATCCGGCACCGGTATTGAACTTGAGACCATGACGGTATCGTTGTTGTGACCCAAGTGGCCATAACCAGCCGGCATAAGCATAAGCGGCGGTCATGCGTTCGCGTAAAAGAACGTCGGTTAGAAAATTATCAACGCCAATGAGTTGTCCCAGGTCGGTGCGATAAGGCGCCAGTACATCCTCACGGACATCCTTTCCAAAAATAAATTGATACCGGAAGCCCCATTCTATTCCATGTGAAGGGTGATATCCCAATCCCAATCCAGCGGATTGATGAAATCCAAAACGATCTGACAATTGGCCGATCGGTTCGCCAAGTCCGAATCCAAGTTCTGCAAATATGCCTCGACGGTCATAAGTGTTTGCATTTTGGGCAAAACATAAATTATTATACAATACAAGAATGGCTAAGGCTGGTATAAATGATCGGAATATTCGCATCAGGGTGGCTAAGGTAAGCCGTTTTGAGTATGTTGGATACGATCCGCATGGTCGCCGGAGACAAAAATGATTGATTTTCATGGGGTAAATTTTTTAATAAAAATAAATTATATATATTTCAAATTGATTTTCAGATATTATACATATTATATAACTTTGCACACTGTATGTCGAAACGCCGCGTTTTAATCACTGGAGCTGCCGGTTTTATAGGCTCACACCTCTGTGACCGATTTATCCGCGACGGCTGTCTGGTGGTCGGAATGGATAATCTGATCACGGGATCATTGTCCAATATTGAACACCTTTTCAAGCGCAGTGAGTTTGAGTTCTACCACCACGATGTCAGCAAATTCGTTCATGTCCCGGGTGAGCTACATGATATCCTCCATTTTGCCTCGCCGGCAAGTCCGATAGATTATCTTAAAATGCCGATTCAAACCCTTAAAGTGGGTTCGCTCGGCACCCACAATCTGCTCGGGCTGGCCCGTCAGAAAGGTTCTAGGATCCTGATCGCCTCCACGTCGGAGGTGTATGGAGATCCATTGGTACATCCACAGAACGAAAATTATTGGGGAAATGTGAATCCCATTGGTCCCCGCGGGGTGTATGATGAAGCCAAAAGATTTCAGGAAGCGATTACCATGGCTTATCACCGTTACCATGGTTTGCAAACTCGAATTGTAAGAATATTTAATACCTATGGACCTCGAATGAGGATGGAAGACGGGCGCGTCTTGCCGGCATTCTTCACCCAGGCCATTCGCGGCCAAGAACTTACGGTGTTCGGTGATGGTTCACAGACGCGTTCGTTCTGTTATGTG
>JAIBCI010000025.1 GCA_019694255.1 Saprospiraceae bacterium | reverse complement strand
TAATAGGCATTTAATGAATGGTGATATTTTCGACAACTTAATGATTCGAATGGTAAAGCATAAACCTGCTTATTATAAAATGCTTAGAGTAAGTTAAATGCCTAATTCAGTAAATTAATATTAATATTTGGTTTGTGCTTCATATTTATATATTGTAAGGATCAAAAACCTTTAGGTCAAGATAAAGTCAATTTAATTGGAGCGAACACTGAGGCTGATTCAGTTAAGGAGACAAAATTAATAAATGAATTGAAAAGCTATCTTAGTAATACATATGATTCTGGTTTTTTAACTAGAAATTCTTGGAAGCTTTTTGGGGACTACATTAATAATGGCTACCCTATACCGACGTCCAAGATAGACGAAAGAATGGTTAAAATTCCGAATAATAATGGAATGCCGGAAGAAAAATTTGTATATTTTTATAAGGCAGATTTTGATGATATTTTTAACAATCTAAGTTGTAATGATGATTTTAAAGGTATCAGGATTTATCTTAGAAAGTGCAATCCAAATTTGAAAAAGAGTGATGGTATTACTGAGCATCCTTATAGAAATGAATATGTAGTCTTTTTAAAAGGAGTTTGTAAACATACTGAGTCATCTAACCCGAACACAATTTATGATTATGGTGATGTTTGTCCGCCTAATTGCAATAAAATGCGCTATGACACTGATTGGATTGCGAAGTCAAATCGAGATGAAAATGCTTCAAAGGATGGTGAAATTAAGTAGAATTATTTTGATGTCATACTTTAACAACATTCATACTTGGCATTTTTATACAAAGTAATATTCGGCATCGCATTTTTAACTTACTGGTATCGATGTCTTGTAAATAAGGATATTCGTCTAAGATGGCCATATGCATTGCTTTATTCTACGGCATTTATCTTTGAAGGTATTGTATTGACATTTTGTTCAATCGTTTATAAGGATAATACAGTGCTCTATAATCTGTATGCATTTATCATGGTTGCTATTTATTGGCTTTGCTTTGACCTTAAATTACTGGCAGGAAGTCGATGGCTTTATTTGATCTATTCATTTTTTCTGCTGGAATTTTGTTACATTCTGTTTATTGCAAAATCCCCGGAATCCAGGCTATATGTCGCAAACCTTACAGTTATTATTTTACTTTTACTGATCAAATACAGACAGAAACTGGATTACCAGGAGCTGGCATCGTGGGATCGGCAGGAATTATTTGTTGGTTTGGGAATTCTTCTTTTTTATGTGAGTTCTTTTCCGCTGTTGGTTTTTTATAATCTGCTGATCGGCAACCAGGATGTAAAGCATGCATATAATCTCTTGTTAAAAGTTGGCAATGTATTTCTGTCACTGGGTTATCTTGCATCTGTGTTATGCTTGAAAAAGGAGGAGTAATCTACTGGGTGATTATTGTGGCGTTTTTTATGCCTTTGTTGTTGAGTGTTATACTCATATGGGGCTTTAGACGATTTCAACGAAACAAGCATCAGTCAGAATTGGAAAAAAGGGATTTGCTCCTGAGGCAACAGGAATTGATAATTGACAAACAGAAGGCAATCGAATTGGAACGTTCCCGCATCGCCTCCGAAATGCACGACGACATCGGTTCCGGATTGACCACCATCAAATACCTTAGCGACCGCGCAATTAGCCATGTGCAGAATCCGGACGACCGCCGACAGATCGAAAAAATCGCAAGCCAAAGCAGCGATCTCGTTCGCTCTATGTCGGAAATCATCTGGGCAATGAACAGCCGGTTTGATACCCTGGACAGCCTGTTGGCTTATATAAGACATTATGCTTCCGGGTACCTGGATGAATATAACATTGAATTAGGATGGACGCAATCTGACGATCTCTTACAAGTTTGCAGTCTGAATGGGGTGACGCGTCGAAATGTATTTCTGGCCTTTAAGGAATGTCTGCACAATGTGGTCAAGCATGCGCATGCTTCAAAAGTAACTGTTTTAGCACAATCTTCGGATAATGGGGTCAGGATATGCATTCACGACAACGGTCAGGGATTTGATCCTGAACTGGTTCGCAGTCATGGTAATGGAATTTATAATATGCAAAAAAGAATGGAACAAATTGGCGGTGAAGCTTCGTTCTCAACATCTAAAGAAGGTACTCAAGTGAGCCTGATTTTTAAGCCCGACGACATGACTAGTATTGTACCCCATGCATAACCCTTGGTTAATGGTTTTGAGCGTGAATTAATTTGATTTCAACCATTGTAAATCATTCATTTTTGGTGCCTGAATAAAATTAATCCAGAATGCCAAATGCAATTTTTTAATCTTAGTATCGATTTATTTCAAACGATCTCAAAGGATATTAATTAATAAGCACATTTAACTTTATACGGGTAATAATCAAATGATTAGTATTGCAATTTTAGAAGACCTTAAGGAAGTGGCGCTGTTGCTTCAGGAGCAATTGAATGCTACGGAGGATCTGCGCTGTCTGCAGGTTTATCACAACGCTGAAGACGCCATGTATTTTTTGCCGAAAAATCCCGTGGATATTCTGATTGTGGACATCGGTTTGCCAAGGGCCAGCGGTATAGAGGCGATACGTACATTGGGTGAATCCTGTCCTGCGATGCAATTCTGTATGTTTACGGTGTACGAAGATGATGATAAGATTTTTCAGTCTTTGCAGGCTGGTGCCAAGGGTTATCTGCTCAAAGGATCATCTGCTTCTAGGATAGCGGAGGCTGTCCGTGAACTCTATCGCGGAGGATCGCCTATGAGCCCTTCCATTGCGCGAAGAATACTCGATGCATTCGTCAGGGTAGATATTCCAGCTTCAGTGCCGGCACTTCCAATCACAGCAAGAGAAAAGGAGTTACTTGAACATCTCTCGCGTGGGCTTCTGTATAAGGAAATCGCAGTATTGATGGACATTACAACGGGTACTGTCAAACAGCATATTCACAAAATCTATGGCAAGCTGCAGGTTCAAAACCGTACCGAGGCGATCAATAAATTGAAAAATATGTAGGATAGAACTGATGTGGATAAATGAATCTTATAAATTCTCACTTCAATTCTCCAAAATGTTAAATCTGTTCTTTACCAGATTCTTAGCGAATTAGACTGAATGATCTCGTAAGGAGTTTTGTTGTGCCGTCAGGTTGACTATAACGGAGATACAAAAGGTAAACCCCCGGATTAACCATGCGGTGATTCATCTGACCATTCCATCCGGTGGATGACTCATTGATCACACAGTGATCAGTATCGAAAATTACCTCTCCCCAACGATCAAAAATCCTGAATTCTTGGACAGTAATATTGGCGCTTCCCTGGGGGTAATAGTAATCATTGACCTGATCGCCATTGGGAGAAAAAGCATCAGGAAGATAAATTTCATCATGACTGACAATCTGCAAATACACCGAATCCCTGGCAGGACATCCGTTGCGGTCATAGACCATGCAATATAGCCACAAATCATCATTCCCTTGAAAGTCTATCGTATCGCATCCCTGACAAAGCTGAGGATACCATTCAATGCGAAATACGGGACGATTTCTGTTAAAGCTGATGAGGGTATCCTGGCCTTTCTGCAGCGATATTCTGTCAGGCAGATCAATCATCAATTCTTCCGGATCATAGAGTTCAAATTGTAGGATTTCGGATTCGCAGCCTGCAGAATCAATCATCCTGAAATCATGCATTGACGAAGTTATCCCGGTCACAGGAAAGGAATCAACTCTTTGTTGATCCAGTAATAGAATCAGCGGTCTCTGAAAATCATTGAGATTCGTAATGGTCAGGATGCCGTCATTTTTTGCATGACAACTGACGGAATCCAGATGATATTGAAGTCTGACAGGTTGGAATGTTGTCTCGGTTAGGATCAGACTGTCGCATCCAAAATGATTTTTTGACATAACACTTCGAATTCCAGCTTCAGAAGGAATGCAGGTGTTGATCCTGATTTTGGTGGTGTCACTTTGACTCAGCAGGGTATGGATCAGTAACAGACTGTCGCAACCTGAATTGTTGATCCAGACTGAATCGGTACCAACTTCTGATGGGTTGCAAGTATGCTGTGTAATGTTGCCGGTGTCCGCCAATTGAAAATGGTAGATGCGCGTAATCATGCTGTCGCATCCAAACCTGTTGACAAATGATTGCTTTTCTGTTCTTTCCTCCGCTCTGCGGCAGGTGGTAAGAAGGACGACCATTGAATCAGAAGGCTGAAATACTATGTCGGTCACAACCAGGCTGTCGCAGCCATGTGCATTGATAAAATGTTCCATTTTTTGTCCTGCTTCTGAAATCTTGCAGGTCTGTTTCATTAAACGGGTTGTATCCTTTTTTGCAGGAATGTGAATTGTTATGAACAGGCTGTCACATCCTGTACCGGATACGTTGACGGTATCATTGTATGCTTGGGTGATCAGGCAATCGTAGGATTGTACAATCTCTATTTTTGCAGAAACAAATTGTTGACGAAGAATCACCAGGCTATCACATCCCACCGTGTTTATCAAATGTCGTATCATTACACCCGCAAGGCTCGAATCACAGGTCGTCGTATTGATCAATGTGGTGTCTTTGCGCAAAGGATATCTTTCAGTGACAAGGATGGAATCGCAAAATTGTCCCGCAAGGATTATGGAGTCAATACTGAATTGATTGTATGTACATTGAAAATCCTTTATCAAGGTGCGTGAAGGTTGATGATATTCAAAAAGCAGGATGGAGAGTGAATCACATCCTTCAAGATTCATCAAGTGCAAGGTATCCGATGCAGGTCCGGATGCTTGACACTGATCAATCTTTAGATAACTGGTGTCTTTTCGTCCCGAAATATTATTCCTGATGACCACGCTGTCACAGTACTGGGTAGTGTATATCAAGGTGTCTGTAAAAGATGTGCCTATCTGGCATTGAATATTGTTGATATAGCTTGTATCAGCATGATTGGATTGCGTAAAGTCAGCCGACGTAGTATCCTGGTGCCCACAGGAATCACTGGCCACAAAATAGACGGTCATTTTCGTTCGTGATGAATCTCCATCAAAACTGTTATTCCAGTATGCCTTACTGCAACCACTTTGCAGTTCTGCGCCGCCCTGGCGCTGAAGCCAGGAACGCAGACTGTCCCGGGCATGTCCGGAACATTGAACAGACATTGATCTTGCAGCTTTTGTAATTTTTAAGGGTATGGAATCCACAACAATAAAATAACTGGAGTCTTGGGTGGTATTTCCGCAGGCATCCTGGGCTGTAATCAGGACTTTGACGGAATCACAGGACAATTTTGGTGGGTGGGAATAGCTGATATTCCAGCTGATCGAACTGCACATGTCTGACATCTGCGCATCGCAATGATTTCCGATCCAGGATTGAAATTTGCTTTGGACGGAATCGGAACAATGGATGATCTTGGTGCTTGGAGCCCTTAACTCAAGTGGGGGATCAATATCCTGTATGGTGATGAGCTGATCCCATGTTGTGATGTTGTTGCAGTGATCTTCAATCTCCCAGCTTCGATAATATTTCACAAGACAGGGAGAAATTGAATCCTTTCTGGATTTAAAACGATTGAAGGGGTTTTTGTCACAGTTGTCACTGAGTTTTAGAGTTGGAACAGGTGGAACATTAGTTGTGCAAGCTACTTCCTCATCTGCCGGAGGATTCAATATAACGGGCTTCTCATCATCATGACTGCACTCATAAATTCGAATGTCATCCAGCAGCATACCGATTTGGTATGTCGGTGAACTCGGGCCGGTGTCCGTAAAGGACATTTGGGCTGTACTTCCCGTTGCAACGAATGAATAGACCTTTTTAAGCCAAATGGCAGCGCCAGGATTATTGGCGGTCCAGTTGACATTCAATAAACTGCCACCATCTATTTTCAGGTTGGCACTAAAACTTCCAGCTGCGGTAAAGGTAGCATACCAGAATTCAATAAAGTATGTATTGCCAGTGGTGAGTCCGGTCAAGGTATACGACAAAGTACCTGCAGCACCGCCTCCGGTTGCCGGGGAGCCCCAAAGATCGATAAATGCCGAGGGCCCGTTTGGATTCCCATTCGCCAGCCCTCCACAATAGGCGGGATCACCGTGATCAATGATGCCTTGGGTAACAGTCCAGGGTCCAAATGACCCCGGAAAATAGGAATAATATCCAAATGGAGGTGGCTGGTCAAATTCAAAGTCCAGACCTGGATAAATGATTTCCTTTGGGATGTCACAACAACAGCTAATCTGCGCGCTGACGGGCATGCTGTTGTTCAGGCAGAATAGAATTACAAGAATGAACTTGTCGAGACGTATGTTAAGCACTGGCCTAATGAATGCAAACCGATATAACGTAAATGTAGAACTTGTACTCCTGAATGCAATAGCTGATATCACTGGAGAAAACCGCTTTGGGCGTTTTATGAAATCAATTAATGAAGTGAGCATTGATTTGTGAGGCAAGCCATTGGCACGAAAGTACAAATAAAAGCCAACCATGTTATTTTATTATTGAATTGTGGTGGCCGGCAGACATGAATTGCAAGGAAGACATTTCAAAAGAATAAAATGAAAGAACCTGAGTTCGGTCATTTGAAATTACTTCCGGCAAAAGTCAACGATGGTTGAGGGGACTGCTATCATACCAGCGATTATGTAATGTAATTAAAAAGTATTTTTTACTCAGGTCTCAAATTTTCACGCTTCCTTAGTTTGAAAAAATTGAACAGTTGGCTATTTTACTGACCTGAATCACAAAGGTCTTTCATTGATCATGAAGGATGTCCAACGATGACGAGCGTTCTAATGAGCTAATGAATGATGCTGATCAACGGTGTTGTCAAAAATTAATTTGAGATTAGGCAGGTTTTAAGCATTAAAATTAAATGTGAAAAGCCTATCTTTCATTTTGATTTTTATGATCGCTGGTTGTAAATGTCAATAATCTATTCTTGCCAATAGGGAGTTCCTCATCCGGAAAACCGTACTCTCGCATGTAGTGAAGGTATTTCATTAACATGAAGGGGTCAAACCAACGCATCATGCGTTTGTGAAATGCTGCATCCGTAGCACTGTGTTGACGACAATGTGTGAGTTGATCCACAATGCCTGCTGAAATAAAAAATGCAGCAGCTGCAGACTGGATGCTTGCGATAAGGACTTGTGGGTCAGAGGTGTCTTCTCTCAGCAACGGAATTAATTCAATGACCTTGCCCCAGATTCGGATCGCTTCAAAGGAATAGCTGAATCGGCGACCAAACGCAACATAATCTTTCATGGCTTTGCCGGTACCAAAAGGAACCCGGTCTGACAAACGTGCAGCGGGGTAGACCAAGGGTGTAGTGATCTCTCCCAGCGTGCCAAGAATGGAATATTTGTGCATAAAATAGAAATCCTCACCGGCCTGTCGTTGATTCATTCCTCCCTGTGCACAGTAAGCTGCAGCCCTTACGGCCATACACGATCCGAGTGTCTGAAAGGCGAACGGATAGCCGACTGCTTTTTGTGCATCGATGTAATAATGAAGATGCCCTTCGTATTGATCAATTGCACTGGCCAAAAGCTTATCTTCAGGTATGCGATGTTTAAATCCTATACTCAGACAATCTATTGAAGGATGTGTATTAAAATAGTGATGAATTTGATTGAGGTAATGCTCATGTACGGTGGAATCTGCATCCAGGCATACGATCACTCCGTCCGGATTGGATGTGCTGACAAATCTTCGAACCGCTTCATCCATGCCGGTCTTGCGCGCTAGGCCGACGCCTGCATGTTTTGTATCCATTTCAAAGACAGGGCAACAGTGAAACCTGAGATTGCGTGTCTGATGTTCCGACATCCATAGTTCCACTTCTTTTTTTTGCTGATGACTAATGGATTCGCAAGTATCTCTCTGAGCCTTGGGATAATTGATCAGAAAAATCACCTCGGTTTGAAAATCGTTCTCTTTTTGTGCAAACAAAGAATCGAGTGTTAGCTGCCATTCGTCCTCTTTGTATGAAGGGATGACTACGATCATACGTACACCAGGATCGGTTGGCGCATCCACCCATAATTTTTCTGACGCCCTCCTTAGCAGATATTTTTGCATCGCTGCGAGGGAATGTTGCTGTGCGTTCAAGTCGCAAAGATAACGGGTGTATTGACTCATATGTTGGAGTTGATTTGGAGGTCGTGCTGGTCATAATTAGCTTTGCGTCATGAGCGTTCTGCCCAAAGTTTTAATTGACTGCCAGGTTTTTCCGCCGCCGGCTTTTTTTGCCTGGATGCTGGAAGGCCGGCTACTCATCGAGACCTGTGAGCATTATCAGAAACGCTCGTCACGCAATCGATTCTGGATCCGTGGGGCAGGCCGGGAGGGTTGTCTTTCGATTCCACTTTGCAAAGGAAAAAATGACCACCTGCCCATACGTGAAGTTTGCATTTCCTATGATCATTCATGGATCAGGACAATGTTATCCAGCCTTGCGGCGGTATATGGTCGCGCGCCGTTCTTTTTGTATTATAAAGATGAGCTGGCAGAACTCTTCCACGCCCGGCAGAAATATCTGTTTGATTTTAACTGCAGCACGCATCAATGGCTGGCAGCACAATTGAATATTCCTTACAACGTTGAATATACCATGCAATATCAACACCAACCGGATGAAGGAATCGTAGATCTTCGGGGCGCATCGCTGGATTGGATGGATAATTCGCAGCAAATTGAAAACACCAAAGGACGGTACGGCGCACTGAGCAGTCTTCATCTGCTTTTTCACGAAGGCCCCGAGGCACTGAGAACAATCCTAAATTGGCAAACAAACTACCATTACGAATATCGCAATCATCAAAGCGCATGAATTCACGCATTAGTACAACGTGCTTAAGAATGTCCATCTTGATGGGCATAATCGAAATGACGATTTTGGGTTGCCGGACGGGCGATTCGTCAGGCCATGCAACAACGACTGAGCGCCCTGACCCGCACAGCTTCAGCATTCCGCAGGAGGCGCGGACAACTCATCTCAACCTGGATATACAATGTGACTTTGATCATAAAATGATCTCGGGCACGGCGGATTATACGATTGCGCATCAAAAGGCAGATCAGATTATTTTCGACGTGAACGGCCCGGTGATTACTGGCGTGGCCATCGCAGATGAGGCCGGCAAAACAAAGACTGCGCATTATGCTTTGGGTCAACAAGACAGCATTCTGGGCACGCCGCTCATCATTGATATCCTTCCGGATACCAAAAGAGTGATCATTTCCTTTCATACATCCGAAAATGCCAACGCATTGCAATGGCTGGATGCAGCACAGACCAATAATAAGAAAATGCCTTTTCTGCTGACGCAGTCACAATCGATTTATGCGCGCTCATGGATCCCTTGTCAGGATGGTCCTGGGGTAAGATTCAGTTACGATGCGCGCGTAAAGGTGCCTGCAGGTATGATGGCCGTGATGAGTGCCTCGAATCCTGTGCGTCGTGCAGAAAGCGGAGTGTATGAATTCCTTATGAATAATCCTATTCCCGCTTACCTGATGGCGTTGGCAGTAGGGGATTTTGATTTTAAACCGATCGACCATCGTACCGGTGTGTATGCGGAGCCGGCAATACTGGACAGTGCAGCCTGGGAGTTTGCCGATCTTGGAAAAATGGTGACAGCTGCTGAACAACTCTATGGTCCTTATGCGTGGGAGCGATACGACGTCATTGTGCTGCCGTCTGGTTTTCCATTTGGAGGTATGGAAAATCCCAGAATGACATTTCTGACACCCACGGTAATCACCGGCGACCGATCCCTGACCAGCCTCCTGGCGCATGAACTGGCCCACTCCTGGTCCGGCAACCTGGTGACCAACGCAACATGGGAGGATTTCTGGCTGAATGAAGGGTTTACCACCTACTTTGAAAACAGGATCATGGAATCACTTTATGGCAAGTCTTATGCGGACATGCTTAGTCTGTTGGGTTATGAGGATTTGCTCAAAAGCCTGCAAGAAATGGGTGAGGATAATCCGCTGACAAAACTTAAACTGAATCTGAAGGGTATCAATCCTGAAGAGGCATTGACCGACATTGCCTATGAAAAAGGTAAAAACCTCTTGCGCTATCTTGAAGAACGCCTGGGGAGAGCAACTTGGGACCCTTTTCTGAAAGCGTATTTCAATCGATTCCGCTTTGGTACCAATACGACAGAAGGTTTTCTGGGGTTTTTGGACAGTACCTTCGTCAACATGCCGCAAAGCATACGGGATACGGTAGACCGGTGGATTTATAATCCGGGATTGATTCGATACCAGCCTGCTTATGACAACAGCCGCTTTCGCAGCGTCGAAGAGCAGGCAAAGCAATTTATCAATAATCCTTCAATGGCATTGAAGACAACGGGTTGGTCCACGCATGAGTGGTTGCATTTTTTGCGGAATATTGGCCCTGATTCTACAGGGCAGATCGCGCAAAGACTTCAAAAGCAGTTCGACCTGGATCATTCGCGCAATGCGGAAATTGCATTCTGCTGGCTGAACTATCTCATTGAAAATGGCCGAGGACAGGAACACCTTGTACAGATCAGTCATTTTCTTCAATCGGTCGGACGAAGAAAATTCGTTCAGCCGATTTATGAGAATCTGGTCAAACATGGTCTTTCAGGAGAAGCAGCGTCAATCTATCGGATCGCCAGCCCTTTCTACCACCCGTTGACACGCATGTCAGTGGAGGAAATCCTTCAAAAGCGCCTGTGAGCTGTAATACGGGTCGTATATTTGCAGCGCAAAGAAATTAAATATTATAAAAAAATCTAATATGAAAAAACTCATTGCGGTACTATGCCTGATGTTCCTACTGTTGGATACCCGGGCCCAAACCGATATGTCCGCACCCAAAAGATTTGACTACGGCAAAATGTGGACTTTTGAATACCCGCCGAAAGATTGGTTCAAGGAAGCCTACAACTTCACTGCGGATGACAAATGGTTTGAAGGAGTCCGCATGTCGGCATTGCGATTTGCGAGTTGGTGCTCGGCCTCTTTTGTTTCTCCCAACGGCCTGATCATGACGAATCATCACTGTTCCCGCGATGTGGTGGGTGCTTTGCAAAAGGAAGGAGAGAACTTTGACAAGAACGGTTTCTATGCCGCCACACTAGCGGATGAACGACGTGCCAAGGACTTGTTTGTTGAGCAACTGGTCAAAGTCGAAGACATCACTGAGCGAATGCTGAAGATAATGGACAAAGCTTCCGATGATGTACAACGCAAACAGTTTCAGGATAGCGCGATGATGATGATCACCAAGGAATACAATGGCAAAAGTGAATGGAAAGGACTTCGTATTCAGCCGGTCACCTATTACAGCGGTGGAAAATTCAGCCTGTACGGATACAAAAAATACAGCGACATCCGACTGGTATTTATTCCCGAGACAGACCTTGGTTTTTTTGGTGGTGACCCGGATAATTTTACCTATCCGAGATATGATTTCGATTGCACCTTCTGGCGCGCTTATGATGACAACGGCAATCCATTCAATACAAGTGCCAATTATTTTAAATTTAACCCGGATGGTATAACAGAAAATGAACCGGTCTTCGTCATCGGCAATCCGGGCAACACCGAGCGATACCGCACTTTCAAGCAACTGGAATATGATCGTGACTATCGCTACCCGATGCAATATGAGATGATGACAAACCGTATCAAAATATTGCAGAAAGAGTACGACAAGAATCCAAATTTCGATCTTCTCAATGAAATTTTCGGACTGAGCAACAGCCAGAAAGCATTCGGTGGAATTCTTGGAGGCCTGCGCAACCCGCAGTTGCTGGCGCGCAAAAAAGCGACGGAGGACGATATTCGTAAAAAGACCAAAATCAAAAAGGAGGACTATTGGCTTGAACTGGAGAAGGCGGTAGAAGGCCTGAAGAAATATGCTGCCACCGTGACCATTGCAGGTCCGGGTGGTATTAAGGGCAATGCGGTTAACCTTGCATATGCACTGGGCCGTTACGAAAAGGCACTCGAAAATCCGGCAAATCTTGCTGCGCTGGACAAATTGCGCACGGAGATCCGCGCCTATTGCAAGGATCTGACGTCAGAGACTGAAAAGGCTTATTTTATCACCTACCTGCAGGAGCTTCAAAAATATGAGCATCCTGATTTTAAGTACGTTGGGATGATTCTTGACGGAAAATCTGCTGAGGCACGCGTAGAAAAAATTCTGAAGAAAACAGATTTCACGGACGCTGAGAAGGTTGAAAAGATTCTTGCCATGGATGCCAAGAAATTCAAGAAAGCGGATGACGAAATTCTGGAGATGTCCAGAATTCTGGTGCCAAAATACAATGAAGCAATCAATGCTTTTCAATCCAGTACACCGCGTCGCCGCGCACTGGAGGCCCGGATTGCCAACTCAGTATTTGGTGTCAAGGGCACCAACCTTCCTCCGGATGCTACGTTTACGTTGCGGATATCTGATGGTGTGGTCAAAGGTTACGATTATAATGGTACGATCGCGCCTTACAAAACGAGCTTCTACGGTATGTATGATCGCAATACTTCATTCAATCAGAAATACCCTTTTGCCCTGCCTGCGCGTTGGGAGAACCCACCACTAGAGCTGCTGAAAGCACCACTGAACTTTGTCGCAACCAACGATATCATTGGCGGCAACAGCGGATCGCCGATCGTCAACCGCAATCGCGAAGCGGTTGGGCTGATCTTCGACGGTAACATCGAATCATTGCCGGGCAATTTCATTTATGATGATACGTCCAATCGTTCGGTGGCTGTTCATGCCGGCGGAATTGTGGCAGCGCTCAAATATATCTATCGCGCAGATCGTCTTTATAGCGAATTGACAGGTAAGTAATGGCAATGATGGTGAAGTTCAAAACACACCAAGCTTTGCGATGCAATTCAAAAAATTTCTATGAACAAATAATATAATCATGACCGGTCCTAACAAACGGTCATGATTATTTTTTAGCTATCGCATCGAATTCATAAAATTAAATATGATGAAATACTGGATATTGACAATCATTATTTTGGCAACCCTCGCATGCAAGACCCAAAGTTCAACCATCAAGGGTATTAATAATCTGGCCAGGAGGTCAGATTGCCAGGGGCCTTGCGGCAAGGTCATGCCCTGTGAAGGCAAGGAGTACACACTGGAAGTTGGACTCAACGGAAGCAACGTTCTTTCAGGAGGAAGAACAGTCTTTGTTCGTGATCCGGATAATTATGATTACACCGTTAAAATTGAATTCGCTGAAACAGTTCCGGAAGAAACATTTTCATCGGTCAAAGAAGGTGGATACAAATCCCTGCGTGTCACTGGAACAATTGAAGGATATGATGTCTATGTGCATGAGACGTGTACGCGCTCCTATATTTTTAAGGTCAAGAATGCTTCGGATTTTAAATTGATGCATTGAAGCATGTGAAGATATTTTCTAAAAATCCCTCAATGAATTTCGTTGAGGGTTTTTTATTTGATTAAAATGAAAAATGCAGAATAAACAATAACTTCTCGGTAATATCCTCTGCCCAACACCCTTCTTATTTCAAGGATTTCTCATAATTCATAATTCATAATTCATAATTCATAATTCATAATTCATAATTCATAATTCATAATTCATAATTCATAATTTAATCTTCCCTGCTCCCGTCGTCCGCCATACGCACCAACCGAGGGTAAAAGGTGCCGATAATATCCACGAGTTCCCGTTGGGCGGCCATTACCTGATGGATGTCTTTGTAGGCCTGTGGTGCTTCGTCAAGACCGGCGCCAATTAACTCTACACCAGAGTCCATGAGCATGGTCTCAAGATCCTTTCGCCGCAAATCGCGCATTGCCGCTGTGCGGCTCATTTGCCTTCCTGCGCCATGCGCTGCAGATTGCAGGCTGGCACGGTGGCCGCGGCCGCGGACAATAAAGCCAGGTGCCGTCATGGAGCCGGGTATGATCCCAAGGACACCTACGTCGGCGGGCGTCGCACCCTTGCGGTGAACAATGACCTGGCGGTCTTCAATGCATTCTTTCCAGGCGAAATTATGGTGGTTTTCCACCCTTGCGATCATCTCAAATCCTGTATGTGCCAGTATCTTCTGGTGAATGATCTCATGACAGGCACTGGCGTAAGCACCCGCGAGGGACATGGATTCCCAGTAAGATTGTCCGGCGTCTTCATCAAGGCTGAGAAAAGCCAGATTCTGTGCTTCACGCGGCAGCGGACATTTGGATTTGGCAATCTGGGTGAAATGGTTGGCGATGGTGGCGCCCAAACCGCGGCTCCCGGAATGAGTGAGCAATGCAACATAGCTACCTTCCCGGACACCTGGCCAGTCAGAGGGTCCTTTGACTTCAACGATACCCCATTCTGCAAAATGGTTGCCGCCACCGGAGGTGCCCAGCTGACACCAGGCTTTGTCCAGCAATGAATGTATGAAACGGGATTGATGAAATGCAGGGTCATCCAACACTTCGTGATCACTGCGCGAATCAGCGTCGAATCCTTTGCCAGCTCCGAATAAAGTATTTTGCATGAGCGATTGTCGGAAGATATGTCTGTGCGTGTCAAGTCTTTCGGGAGACACTTCACATAGGCTGAGGCACATTCTGCATCCGATATCTACGCCAACGCCGTAAGGAATCACTGCGTTTTCAGTTGCCAGCACACCACCGATGGGTAAGCCATAACCCTGATGTGCGTCAGGCATGAGCGCGCCCGCTACGGTCACCGGCAGGCGCATCGCCAATTCCATCTGTTGACGTGCCCCTTCTTCAATCTGCAGGGTGCCGAAAGTAGGGTAGAATAATGGTGCTGGCTGTAGCGTATAGGTTGTTTTCGCATCATTGACTCTTGCACGGTCTACCAGGACGTGGGCCAGCTTGTCAAATGGCTTGACGTCTGTATAGGCGTGGGGGGTGGCCAGCACCGCCGCATAATGGTCAAGCATGGCTTGTTTGGTAAATCCGTGGCGTTTCTCGTTGAGCCGAAGGGCAATGCCCAGGATATCGTTGGGCGGGTAACCCAATTGGATCAGGTCGTTGCCATTGATTTTCTCAGATTTTGACCGCATGGCGTAAAAATATTGGAATATGGCCAGTTAGGAAGCATCTTTTAATGGCAGGATATATAACA